>NZ_LZHJ01000134.1:0-1601 GCF_001690815.1 Gilliamella sp. GillExp13
ACTTTGGTCATACGATATCCACCACCATTAAAGTTATCACAAAATGCTACTGCATTTTGATACCCCCCTGCACCACCTTTTTTAGTGACATACCAACGCTCTAATCTAAAATTATACAATGGGTCATTGTTTTTATCGTGTAAATAAAATGTTGAAGGAATAAAAGAACCAGGATTACTCTCCTTAGGACCCGTTAAGTTAATTTTTACAAGCCCTGTAGGTAGCTTATTTTCAGCATTTAACGTTAATGTTACCCCTCCCGTCGAAATTGTTCGACCATTTTTATTTACTATATCTTGCGCTTTCATTCCTGCAACACTCAAGTAAAAAAATAAATTATGAGAGCCTGTGGTTGGAAAGTTTGCTCCAGGATTCGCTGGATTATAAGCATAAAACCCTCTATATTTATTCCAATCACCATGCGGATCGTTAAGAGAAGAAACTGCACCATCGTAAGGTATATCATTTGAATGCCAATCATATTCTAAATTAGGCATAGCATAACAAAATTGTGGTTTATCCATTTTGGGATAAAGATAATAGGTATGCCTATTTCCAGTAAATTTATCACTTTCAGAAGGAATACCATATTCTGTCTTAATGCTCACATCTTCCACTTCTAACGTCAATTGATAAGGTGCATCACAGCCATTTAATGCTTTATCTGAGTTATCCTTCACATAATTAGTAATATCTTGACCATATAAATTCTGCCATTTAATTTTTAATTTACTTGAATTGACACGATGGAGTGTATCGCCATCATCATCCTTCCAATAACCATTGTCATCAATAACTTTATCGGTCAATACTTCTGGATAATCCCCATGAGGCACTAATGTCTTGATATCTGCAAAAGTGGCTAAAAGTTTATCTAACACTAATGGGTTTTCCATACTTGAGCTATCATTTGATACAGTAATAATTTTGTTTCCGGGCAATGTTACTGATAATAAGGGACTAATTGAATCGGCATGAGTCGCACCGCCATCAAAGGTTAAATAAGGCGCAGTACCGTGAATGCGCTCAGAAGTCGTGACCGATAGTGCCTGCGATTCTAAAGAGTACGGTAATAACAACAACGGCGCTAATGCCAATGGGATTTTTGAAAATAATTTTATGGATAATTTCGATAATAATTCGAGAGATAATTTCGATGATATAAATGAGCTTCGAGTAAAAACTTGTCGAATAGGATTATTTGATAAATTTAAGACATAAGTTTGCCAGTGCTTGTGCCTTGTGCCTTGTGCCTAAAATGGTACTGCATTTTGTTCCACCTGTCAAGTAATATTTTGTTTTATTTAGATTTTTTATGGTTAATCGCTTATTTAATAAGCTTGTCTTTCTAAAGCGATTAAAGTATAGCCGTTTAAGAAATAGTTGGCTAGTTTTTTGGCGGACTTTTTTGTAAAGAAATGTAAATTGTAAGAATTATTCATCATGAATGGGCATAAACTTTATGGTTAAATTAATCTAAATATTTTATAGCTAAAAAGTTTAATCGACTATTTAAACAAAATACCAAGTATTTTTATTTAAATAGTCATTATTGAAGAGAAAATTATGGTGTAACGCAAGCTCCTCTATAGTCTTGATCT
>NZ_LZHJ01000135.1:0-1669 GCF_001690815.1 Gilliamella sp. GillExp13
CCCACATATTTGAGCAAGAAGAAATTTCTCGGTATGTATTTTGAGCTGGTACCCATACTTCAAGATCATAGGTTTTACAAGAGCCAAAGCCCATATCGCCAGTACATAACACAATTTTTCGATATGGTAATTCAAGTAATTGCAATACTTTTTCTGCGTGAGCAGTTAACTCTTCTAATGCCTTCATCGATTCTTCAGGCTTAACAATTTGAACCAATTCTACTTTATCAAATTGATGCATACGAATTAAGCCACGAGTGTCTTTACCATAAGAGCCAGCCTCAGAGCGGAAACAAGGGGTGTGTGCTGTCATTTTTAATGGTAATACACTTTCATCAAGGATTTCATCGCGCACAAGATTAGTTACAGGCACTTCGGCAGTTGGAATTAATGCATAATTACTATTTTCAGCTTCTTCATCAAGCGGTTTAGTATGAAATAAGTCACCTGCAAACTTTGGCAATTGTCCTGTTCCAAAAAGTGTTGCTTGATTGACTAAATACGGTACATAAATTTCGGCATAACCATGCTGTTCTGTGTGTAAATCTAACATGAATTGAGTAATAGCACGATGTAAGCGTGCGATTTGTGATTTCATAACCACAAAACGTGCACCAGTGAGTTTTACCCCTGCTGCAAAGTCAAGATCACCAAAGCGTTCTCCTAATGCAACATGATCTTGAATTGGGAAATCAAATTTTCTTGGTGTGCCAAAGCGAGAAATTTCAACATTGTCATTTTCATCTTTTCCATCAGGAACAGAGTCATCAGGAATATTTGGGATAGTGGAAGCGATATCTTTAATTTTGCTTAGTAGGATATCAAGCTCTGTTTTAGCGCTATTGAGTTTTTCACCAAGTTTATTGACTTCTTCACGGACAGCTGTAATATCTTCGCCTCGTGCTTTTGCTTCACCAATTGCTTTTGAACGAGCATTACGTTCGGCTTGTAAGTTCTCGGTTTCAACTTGTAATACTTTGCGTTTTTCTTCTAAGTGGCGAATCGTATCAATATCTAATTTAAATCCTCGACGTGCTAATTTATTAGCGACAAGATCCAATTCATTTCGGAGTAAATTTGGGTCCAACATAAATAGTGTCCATTATTAACTAGGGAATATCTTTCTACCTTATCGTTATTCTATTATAGAAAACAGAACATATAAATTAAAAAGTAGATTAATTTACCGATATTAAAATTTGTTAGCTTAGTATACTAGAATTATATTGGGATTCAACCGAAATGGCGACTGTAAATGCCCCAAACTTAGTACACAACTCACGTAGAAAATTAAGCTGCTTGTTTTAGTGTTTTATACTCAATCGGTGTCATGTTATTTAATGCCTCATGCGGTCTTTCGGTGTTATAAATCGTTAGCCATTCTTCGGTTATTCTCCTTGCTTGTGCTAAGTTGTTAAAAAGATATAAATCAAGTACTTCAGTACGATAGGTACGATTAAATCGTTCAATATAACCATTTTGATAAGGGCTACCGGGCTTTATATAATCAATGGCTATATCATGTGATTTAGCTCAGTTTATAAAGGTTTTTCCTGTAAATTCTGGCCCATTATCGACCCGTATTTTTAATGGATATCCATGATATTCGGCCAGTTTATCTAAGTAACGGGTAATCCTTCCTGCTGGTAAGCTGACTGCAATATCAATA
>NZ_LZHJ01000136.1:0-5055 GCF_001690815.1 Gilliamella sp. GillExp13
AGAGATATGATAATAAAATTGCTAACGCCGTTTGAAAAAATGGTTAAAAGCATCACCTTTGATAATGGAACCGAATTTAATTATCATCATGCTATTGAGTATTATTTAAACACCACCGTGTACTTTGCGGAGCCTTATAAAAGCTGGCAAAGAGGCACAAATGAAAACACCAATGGCTTAATACGTCAGTTTATACCTAAGTCAGCGGCCATTTCATTAGTTGACGACAAACAGATAAAGAAAATACAATATCTATTGAACACACGCCCAAGAAAACGGCATAAGTTTAAAAGCCCTGTCTCCTTTTATTCGAAGGAGTTAAGAAAAATTGCACTTCATGGTGTAATCTAGGTATGATTAATGGTCATAGATATTAAGTAGTAACTTATTAGTTAAATAGAGACGTCGGCAATGTATAATTGCTCGCCTTGTAGTTGTGTATAGTCCAACTATGACTGGAGAGTGTATACTCTCAAAAGGCTCCAGTTTTCTTCATGGCGAATTTGATGTCAGCTATATCTTCGGCTCATCATGTAGTTGTATATAGTTCAACTCTGGACTGGTAAGGATTAACCTTACAAAAGGCTTACATGAATATGTTCCCTCTTGCACACGGGTCGAAAGGTTAACTATTTAACGCTTTCGGTATTTTCTCCCCTTCGGGAGTATGAGGCACCCTCGAGGAGTTTACAAGCATGTAAATAAGGAAAGAGTATTTCATCTTCGCTCTTATCTACGAATGAAAGGGAAAAGTATTTCATTTTCGCCTTTCATTCACTTGATTTTTACGAAAAATTCATAAAAATCAATCACTTAGTGCTGCTTGTCGCACCTAACGTTTGCTGAATTGAGGACGACGACGAGCTTTGCGTAGACCCACTTTTTTACGTTCAACTTGACGTGCATCACGAGTAACAAAACCTGCTTGACGTAACGCAGAACGTAAAGTTTCATCATATTCCATTAACGCACGAGTAATACCGTGACGAATCGCACCAGCCTGACCTGAAATACCACCACCTTTAACAGTGATATAAAGATCAAGTTTATCAGTCATTTCAACTAACTCCAACGGTTGCATAACAACCATACGAGCTGTATCACGACCAAAGTATTGCTCTAAAGAGCGCTTGTTAATAACGATGTTACCACTACCTGATTTGATAAATACACGAGCAGCAGAACTTTTGCGGCGACCTGTACCGTAATATTGATTATCAGCCATCTTTTATCCCCTTAAATATCTAGTACTTGCGGTTGTTGTGCCGCATGATTGTGCTCACTACCAGCATAAACTTTTAGTTTACGGTACATTGCACGACCAAGAGGACCTTTCGGTAACATGCCTTTTACAGCAATTTCGATGACTTGTTCAGGATGACGTTCAATCATCTCTTTAAAAGTCGCTTCTTTAAGTCCACCGATGTAGCCAGTATGACGATAATAGATCTTATCAGTGCGTTTTTTGCCTGTTACAGCAACTTTTTCTGCATTGATAACAATAATATAATCACCTGTATCAACATGTGGTGTGTATTCTGCTTTGTGTTTACCACGCAAACGGCTTGCGATTTCAGTAGCTAAACGACCTAACGTTTTACCAGCTGCATCAACAACATACCAGTCGCGTTTAACTGTTTCTGGTTTAGCTGAAAAAGTACTCATTCGTAATTATCCAATTTTTAATTAATCTCACGTTAATAAATCATTTGATTTATTTACACTTTTTGATTGTTACCATTAATTAACTCACCCCTTCGAGCGGTTATACTAATATTGACAACCGAAAACAACGTTGGGAAGAACGTTGTCGTAACGTGGGTGGCAATATTATACAGAAATTTTATAAAAGCGCTAGAGTAAAAATAAAAAATCATAGCGAGAAGGAACGCTTACTGATAAACTAAAATCAACATTAAATAACAAAATATTTAAATAAATGAACAATACAATTCAACTTTCAATAGAAGATTATATTAGCAAAGGTTTGCACCGAAAATGTTATCGTCATCCAAATGATCCCAATAAGTGTATCAAAGTGAATTATAATGTCGGTGCTGAAGATGAGACTAATCGAGAAATTTCTTATTATAAACATCTAATTAGACGTAATGTTTCATTCGATGCAATAGCAAAATATTACGGTCCAGTTTCAACCAATTATGGCAAAGGCCATGTTTTCCAACTCATCCGAGATTATACCGGTGAAATAGCTATACCACTTGAAAAATACCTCGCTGATACAAAATTAACTAAGCAATATTACGATGATTTAGTTACTTCATTAAGAAATTTGAAATCAGCCCTATTAAAAGATCGTATTATTACAATGACAATAAAAAGCAAAAATATTTTGTTTCAGCACTTAAGTGCAGATAACAGTCGCTTAATTATTATCGATAATATCGGTAATTCAACTCTTATTCCTATTGCCAATTACATTCCTTTTTTTGCTAAAGCCAAAATTGAACGAACTTGGCAACGTTTTTTAACATCCATTATTAAAGAAAATAGCAACAACAAATTAATCATTCGTTTAGTTGACGAAGTGAATCAGTAATCCTCAATTGTGCAATAGCACCTTTTACATTATTAGGTCTATTTTTTAAGGTAAATAGACCTTGATGTAATTTAGCAATACGGTTGACTATACTTAAACCAAGCCCAATACCATTATGCTTGCGATCCATACGAAAAAAGGCTTGAGTCAGTTTTTCGCTTTTAGACTCATCAATGCCATTACCTTCATCTTCTACAGTAATAATGATATCTTTTTTAATTTTGTAACAGCTTACCACAATTTTAGTGTTCTCAGGACTGTAGCGATAACTATTTTCAACTAAATTACGTACTAATAGTCTTATTAAGGTTGCATCACCATTAAAAATAGGATCTTTATCAGTCAAATACCATTCAAGCTGTTGCTGTTTTTGTGAAGTCAATTCTGTTAGTTCATCAGACAGCGGAATCATAATATCATTATAAAAATTAATATGTTGATACTGTCCTACAGTAAACTTTTGACTAGCTCGAGCAAGCATTAATAGCTGTTCTACAGTACTGACTAATCGATCTATACGATCAATTAACTCTGTGCAATCAATGTTATTGTTATTTTCTAACAATTCTAGATGTAAACGAATGCCTGCTAAAGGTGTCCTCATTTCATGCGCTACGTCGGAGGTAAAAAGACGTTCTTGAGATAATGTTGTACTCAGCCTAATAAAAAGATTATTCAATACAGATATAATCGATTTAATTTCACGCATATTGCTAATTGGCGCAATGGGTTTTAGATTCTCTTCAGTACGTTGATTAAGATCTTTCTCTAAAATTTCCAACGGTTTTGTGATCCACTTGATCGCTTTGTACGCCAAAAATAGTGTTACTGCCATCATAGAAAAGGCAGAACAAAACAAAACAAAAATCGCTTCTAATTCTTCTTCTTCAACAACTTCATCAATTTTATTTTGACTTAGAGTCAAATTAACCAATACATCTATTTGTTCTTTACTTTCGTGCCATAACCAAAGGACAGTAATAATCTGACAAACCAACATGATAGAACCCAAAGTAAAAAATAGGTTCCAACGAATACTGTGGCGTATATTACTAAGTGATTCTGAAATCATAATTTAATTATCTAATTTAAATTAATCGAGTTATCAACATCCATCATTAAGTTGATAACCATAACCTCGTACTGTACGAATAAAATTTTTACCCAATTTATTACGTAATCCGTGAATATACACTTCCAAAACATTTGAGCTAGGGTCACTCTGCCAATCATAAAGATCATTTTGCAATAAATCACGGTGGACCTTTTCGCCAGCTTTTAGCATTAATCGAGATAATACAATAAACTCTTTTGGTGTTAACACTACTTCTTGGTTATTAACAGTCACTTTTTGTTGTTTTATATCAATAGTAATAGGACCATAACTGATAAAATTATCTGCGGTACCTTGATCTCGACGAATTAACGCTCTTACTCTAGCTAATAATTCAGTTAAAGCAAAAGGTTTAATCAAATAATCATCGGCACCATTATCTAAACCATCGACTCTATCTTCTATGGTATCGCGTGCAGTTAAAATCAAAACTGGTGTTGAAATATGATTTTTTCGCCAGCGAATCAGTAAGTCAAGTCCATCACAATCAGGCAATCCTAAATCGAGTATAATTAAACTAAACTGCCCAAATTGAATATAATCTTCAGCTTGTTTACCATTTGTAGCAACTTCACAAACATAACCATTTGACATTATACCATCGTATAAACCTTTCTGTAGCAAGCTATCATCTTCAACAATTAATATTTTCATTGATAATTTACCTTAATATAAATGTTGGAATCACTAAGAATTCTCAATCGTATAATTATCAGTAATTATATACTTCACGTTACATATCTAAAGCTATTAATTGCGCTTAATAAGAACATACTTATTAAGAAACTTGTTAATACTTATCCAATTTTTATTAATTAAATACCTGGATTCAAACATGAAGTGCAATTTTAAACACGGTGGAGTGAAGAAAGTAGAAAGGTGATTTATACTAGCACCTTCGCTCCACCACAGTTTGGAGATTGCTATGCATTATAATCACCTTTCTAGGAAGGAAGATACCAGATTTTCGTATTATTACAAGCCGGAAAGAATAAAAAAGAGATAGCCCAGCTACTCAATAGACATCCTTCGACAATAAGTCGAGAGATAAAAAGAAACTCAAAACCTAATCAAGCCTATCAAGCACATGATGTGGTAACCTTAGCTAGGAAAAGGCGGAAAAACAGCGGTAATGGTAAGCCAATAGAGTCTTCGGTATGGCGCCAAGTTGAAAAATACCTCATGCTTTATTACAGCCCAGAGCAGATTGCTGCACGTTTAAAGAAAGTCAGCGTGTAACTCTCCCCTAAAATAGTACAGCAAAAAAGTAGAAAATTCTCTATGATAAAAGTAAAAGGGGATTTAATGATGAAAAAAATGACTGAACATCAAATCGTCGCTATTTTAAAAGAAGCTGAAGCAGGTATTCCTGTCAAGGAAC
>NZ_LZHJ01000137.1:0-505 GCF_001690815.1 Gilliamella sp. GillExp13
ACGATTTATAACACCGAAAGACCGCATGAGGCATTAAATAACATGACACCGATTGAGTATAAAACACTAAAACAAGCAGCTTAATTTTCTACGTGAGTTGTGTACTAAGTTTGGGGCATTTACAAGCGTCCAATCAATCTATAACTATCTTTATCAAAATAAAGCGCGCTATGAACAATTCAAACCTTATCTAAGGCGAAAAGGCAAAGCCTATAGGCATTGTAAGGCACCGAGTATTAAAGAAGGAGACCGCCGTTATAAACGGTCAATTAAACAACGTCCAAGTTATGTAGAAAGCCGGAAAACGCGAGGACATTGGGAGGGCGATACGATTATTAGCCATAAAGACAAGCAAGCATTGGTGACATTAGTTGAACGCAAAACAGGGCTAGTATTAATTGGGCGCCTCAATCAACGTACCGCCTCCGAAACGAGAGATATGATAATAAAATTGCTAACGCCGTTTAAAAAAATGGTTAAAAGCATCACCTTTGATAATGGAACC
>NZ_LZHJ01000138.1:0-12720 GCF_001690815.1 Gilliamella sp. GillExp13
GCAATCTGCTCTGGGCTGTAATAAAGCATGAGGTATTTTTCAACTTGGCGCCATACCGAAGACTCTATTGGCTTACCATTACCGCTGTTTTTTCGCCTTTTCCTAGCTAGGGTTACCGCATCATGTGCTTGATAGGCTTGATTAGGTTTTGAGTTTCTTTTTATCTCTCGACTTATTGTCGAAGGATGTCTATTGAGTAGCTGGGCTATCTCTTTTTTATTCTTTCCGGCATGTAATAATACGAAAATCTGGTATCTTTCCTTCCTAGAAAGGTGATTATAATACATAGCAATCTCCAAACTGTGGTGGTGCGAAGGTGCTAGTATAAATCACCTTTCTACTTTCTTCACTCCACCGTGTTTAAAATTGCACTTCATGTTTGAATCCAGGTTGTAAAAGGAACAGAGTAATTGATGTAGCACTGCTGTCTTATGGCGAAAATCCTCGTGGCGTGACCGATAAAATGACATCGGCCGATATTTTGCGAGCAGCTGAATCTCTTAATACTCAAGTTGTGATCCCTTTCCACCATGATATTTGGGCAAACTTCCAAAGCGATCCTCGTGAAATTGAAGTTTTATGGAAAATGAAAAAAGATCGTCTTGATTATAAATTTACACCTTTCTTTTGGCAAGTTGGCGGTAAATATACTTACCCAACCGATAATAATAAAATGCATTATCAACATTATCGTGGCTTTAGAGATATTTTTATCGATGAACCAGAGTTGCCGTATCGCTCATTCTTATAATCGGCGAATTTAGCTATTAGACTTTAACGTGTGGACGGATTCAAATGACAATTTTACCATCCACACGTTAATCCAACTTCACATTATTAATCAAGCATTAATATACTTTTCACGATTTGGAAGCCAACAATCAACTAATTGTTCAGCACTTTGTGGATGTTTTTTTTGGATGTCATAAGATATATTTTGAATTTCACTAATCAAATGCTGGTCGCGAATCAAATCAACAACTTTAAAATTAGCTGTACCCATTTGCCGAGTCCCTAAAATTTCACCACCACCACGAAGTTCAAGATCTTTTTGGGCAATAACAAATCCATCAGTACTTTCACGCATTACCTTCATGCGTGCTTGAGCAACTTTACTTAGAGGAGCTTGATACATTAATACACAATGAGATACTGCCGTGCCACGTCCAACTCGCCCACGCAACTGATGTAACTGAGCTAAACCTAAACGTTCTGCATTTTCGATAATCATTAAACTAGCATTAGGAACATCAACACCAACTTCAATAACTGTTGTAGCAACCAGCAGTTGAATTTTTCCTGCTTTAAACTCTTGCATAACTGATTGTTTTAAATCAGACTTCATTTTACCATGCACTAACGCAATATTTAAATGCGGCAAACGCATTTGCAATTCGGCAACCAGCATTTCAGCCGCTTGTGCGTCAAGTATTTCGGACTCTTCGACCAAAGTACACACCCAATAAACTTGGCGGTTTGCTAAGCAAGCTTGATTTACACGTTCAATAATTTCATCTCGGCGATTATTAGGTATTACAACTGTGTTAATTGGTGTTCTTCCTGGAGGTAATTCATCAATAACAGAAACATCTAAATCAGCATAGACTGTCATGGCTAATGTTCTTGGAATAGGCGTTGCTGTCATAATTAATTGATGCGGATAAAGATGATCTTTAATTCCTTTTTCCCAAAGACTTAGGCGCTGATTAACACCAAATCGATGCTGTTCATCAATGATGACAAGACCTAACGAGGTGAATTCTACTTTATCAACAAATACTGCATGAGTACCAATTAACATAGTAATTTCACCCTTTTGAAGGCGCTCATAACGCTGTCGCTTATTTTTGGCGGTTAATCTTCCTGACAACCAATCAACACTAATTCCCAACGGCTCAAACCAAGTACTAAAATTATTATAATGTTGCTCGGCTAATATTTCTGTTGGTGCCATCAAAACCACTTGGCAAGCATTTTCAATTGCATTCAACGCTGCTAAAGCTGCTACTAATGTTTTACCAGAACCAACATCACCTTGAATTAATCGCATCATAGGTACTGGTTTTGCCATATCGAGATAAATCTCTTGCACAACTCGCTGTTGAGCATGGGTTGGCGTGAAAGGTAATGATGATAAAAACGGGTTAATCAAGTGTTGAGTTGGGGAAAACAAGTGTGCCTGCTGTCTTTGATTATGTTTTTTTATCATTAACATACTCAAATGATAAGCAATCAATTCCTCAAAAATAAACCGCTTAATAGCTGGGTGATCACCCGACTCCAACTGTTCAATCTCAGTATCAATGGGTGGATTGTGAATAATATTTAAAGAATCAAAAGCCGACAAAAACTGACAAGCTAGCTGTGGAGGTAAAACTTCTTCTGAAGGATTATTTTTCAGCAAAATTAGCGCAGCCATAATTGACCGTCGAATCACAGCCTGAGTTAATCCATAAGTAGTTGAATAAATAGGTGTGTATCTTTCTTGATCATCTTCTAACGTAGTAGATTTTTCGTCTCGACTTGTTTTTAATTTAAATTGTGGATGAATTATTTCAAGATAATTTTTACCACGTTTTATTTCACCATAAGCACTGATCCACTTACCTTTAATTAGCGAAGCCTTCATGCTGGCAGTAAAATGCATAAATCGTAATATTGCAATACCAGAATTATCTTGAACGTAACAAACTAGTATTTGTTTACGACCAAAAGCAATTTCGCTTTTAATAATAACACCTTCAATTGTCGTAAATTCACCAATATTGGCGTCAGCAATAGCGCAAGATGAAGTACGATCTTCATAACGTAAAGGAAAATGCAATAACAGATCTTTAGCGGTATAGATACCTAATGTATTGAACTTTTTTTCTAGACTTTCACCAATTCCCGTTAGTTTTATCAACGGTAAATGGTCAAAAAAACGATTTATCATAATGACTAATTTATATTTCGTTTAACACTTACTACATCAGGTTGTAGTAACATTTTACGAATTAATTCATTAAGTTGCTGGGTATTTTTTACTTCTATCTGTAGAATAACAGTATAAATCTGCCTATCTTTTTCTTCGGTATTTAACCATTGTAAGCGAGTATTTTCATCATTAATAATTGACAGTATATGCGCCAAAGAACCTTGAGTATTTAAAATATCGAGCCAAATTTCAGCAACAAAACGTTGAGAAATATCCGGAGCCCATTTAAGTGAAATATATTTTTCTGGATTATTTTGATAACCAGTAACATTTCGACAAGATTCATGATGCACAATTAACCCCTTCTCTGGACTAACATGCCCAACAATAGGATCATTAGGAATCGGATGACAACACTTAGAAAATGTAACAGAAACGCCTTCACTGCCAGTAATAACAAGAGTTTTATTTGACTCTGATTTATTTTGCAGCAGCGCTTTATGTTCTAAACCTTTGGCAATAAAATGGCTCATAATATTACCTAATCCGATTTCGACTAAGACATCATCAAAATTGGACAATTTGGCTAACTCAACCACTCTAGCCTTTTGGCTTTCTGACAGTCCATTAATACCGCCAGATTTAACTAACGAAAGATTCAATAAACGTCGACCCAATTCAATTGCATCTTCACGCTTAAGAGTTTTAAGCGCCTGACGAATACGCGACTTCGCTCTAGCACTAACCACAAAATTTAACCAACTAGCATTAGGATGGCCTTCAGGAGAGGTAATAATTTCAACTGTTTGCCCACTGCTTAATGATTGTGATAAAGGATAAGGTTTACGATCAACAATTGCGCCAATGCATTGATAACCAATATCAGAATGGACTGCATAAGCAAGATCAACTGCTGTTGCTCCTTCTGGTAATTGCACAATACGTCCTTTGGGAGTAAAAACGTAAATCTCTTTAGGAAACAAATCAGATTTAACGTTTTCGATAAATTCGAAAGAATTCCCTACGCTTTGTTGCAATTCTAACAGGCTTTGCATCCAGCGCTGAGCTTTAATTTGCGCAGTAGTATTGTTTAATTCATCAACTGCATTATATGCCCAATGAGCAGCAACACCCATTTCTGCCATTTGATCCATATCTTCGGTACGAATTTGGACTTCAACTGGTGTACCGTGAGGGCCTATTAACGATGAATGCAATGATTGGTAGCCATTTGCTTTAGGAATAGCGATATAATCTTTAAAACGATTAAGACGTGGTTTATACAAATTATGTACCAGTCCAAGAGCACGATAACAAGCATCAACATCATTTACCACAATTCTAAAAGTATAAATATCCATGATAGAATGAAAATGTTGTTCACGTAGTTTCATCTTTTGATAAATAACATAGATATTTTTCTCGATACCAGTAACTTCTGCATCAATATGAGCGTCATGTAATCGCCCACGGATTTCAGACAAAATTTGTTGAATTAGCTCTTTTCGCGTATTTCGCGCTGTTTTAACGACTTTTTCAATCACTTTAGCTCGATTTGGATGCATTGCTGTAAAGCCCAAAATCTCAAGTTCTGTTTTGATGTGATTGATACCTAAACGATGAGCCAACGGTGCGTAGATTTCGAGGGTTTCTTTAGCAATGCGACGACGTTTATCAGGTCTTAAAGCACTAAGTGTACGCATGTTATGCGTACGATCAGCAAGTTTAATTAAAATTACACGCACATCCTCAGTCATAGCAAGCACCATTTTCCGAAAATTTTCAGCTTGTGCTTCTTGCCTGTTACGGAATTTTAATTTATCAAGTTTAGAGACACCTTCGACTAAAATGGCAACATGTTTATCAAATTTGTCGGTAATATCTTGAAAAGTGACAGGAGTGTCTTCAATAGTATCGTGTAAAAGTGCGGCAATAACTGTTTCATAATCAAGCCGCATCTCAGCTAGATATGTTGCAACTGCAACTGGGTGAGTTATATAAGGTTCACCACTACATCGGAATTGCCCTTCATGTGCATTTTTAGCAAAAAGATAAGCATCTTGTATCAATTCGACTTGTTTAGACGGAAGATAAGATGCTACAACCTCTTTTAAGCCATCAAAATATTGCATAAGCAATTCCTGTAAAGCTTATTCGTATGATGGTGTGTTTTCGAGAAGAATCGACTCATGAAGTGTTGCTCGTGTTTCTTCCTCTTTGTTTTGACGAGCTTGAAAATCAGCAATATCAAGAATCTGTTTATTGACAAGACCATCTTCAATTTCACGTAAAGCAATAACAGTTTCTTTGTCGTTCTCTTCAGGAACATGTGGTGATTTATTTTCCACTTGTAATTGACGAGCGCGTCTCGCTGCTACAAGAACGAGATCAAAGCGATTACCAATTTTTTCTACTGCATCTTGAACAGTTACACGTGCCATTTTTACCTCTAATTTTTTACTAAAATACTTTATTTGAAAGATCTAATATTGTACTTAAATTTGTAGGCGATTGTCCATATTAATATTACTTTATCTGTCAATAATTGAGAAATGTCAGATAATTAAAAACAAATCCTACATATTTGATGAAAAGTCATGATAAATGTTCAGATTCATCATCAGTTTTATTATCCATATGCCCCTTACTTTGAGCTAACTTAACTGCAAAATAAAGATCATAAGCAAACTCGATATACTCATCATCAAGCTTAATATTCATCTGTTTAAACCAATTTTTAAGTGTTTTACGCCGACCAGATAAAATTAGGGTAACATTTCTTACTTTTAAAGACTTCACTAATTCATCAATTCCCGACAGCACACTCACATCTTTATAAGTAAAACAAGGAATGGCATCGACAATAAAATAGCTTATTGGATCACTAGACTCATCAATATAACTGATAATTCTTCGCTTAAAATAAGCGATATTGAAATAAGTTAGCGGAGAATTAAATCGATAAATCATTGTATTACTGATCGGTTGCACATTTTGGCTTATAGAATGAATCCGACCACTTTCATCAACACCTAGTAATTGATCTTTTGGTCTAAATACCCGACGCAAAAATAAAAATAACCCCAGTAGTACCGCTAACGCCATACCAGGAATAATCCCTATAACAAGTACTGAAATGAGTGTTATCAAACTCAAATAAAAAGCATCTCGATCAAATTTAAAAAAGCGAACAATGGTTTGAAAATTAATGAGTGAAATTAAAGAATATATTAAAATCACCCCTAACACACAAGTTGGAATATATTGTAAAGGCGAAAGAAAAAACAATACCACAATACCAATTAATATTGCTGCAATAACCGAAACTAGTTGTGTTTTACCTCCATTTGCATCATTTACAGCTGTTCTTGATGATGTACCACTAACAACAAAGCCTTGTGATAACCCTGCTACAATATTAGCTATACCTAACGCTTTAAATTCAACATCGGCATTGGTTTCATAGTTATTTTTTGATGCAAAACTGCGTACAGTTATCATCATACTAACAAAACAGATGATAGCAATATTAAGTGAAGGAACAACTAAATCACGCATTAATCCTTTATCAAAATCAAGCCATGACTCGGTAGGAATAAAATCACTGCTAACATTACCAATAATACGAATATTAAAATATTCAAAATTAAATACCCACGAAAAAAACGTCATGACAATAACAGCTAATAAAGGTGCAGGATATAGAGGTTTTAATCGCTTTAAGGCAATTAAAATAGACAAAGTAAAAAACGAAACGAGTGCAGTGCCTATATGAATTTCTGACAATTTAAAAGGGAAATAGACTATTCGCTCAATCAAATAAGAATAATCGTAGCTAAAGCCTAAGGTCTTGGCTAACTGATCGACCATAATGGTAATTGATATGCCATTAAGCAAACCAATTAAAATAGGCTGACTAAGTAAGTCGGCTAAAGCACCAAGATGTAACTTTCCAGCAATGATACACCAAATGCCTATCATTATTGTTAATATAATAACTAATTGCCAGCGCAATATTGGATCATTAGCCGCTAAAGGTAACACAACAGCGGCAACTACAGCGCAAGTTGCTGTATCAGGTCCTACAATCAATTGTTTAGAAGAACCAAAAAACGCATATACAATTAAAGGCAAAATGGTCGAATACAGTCCAGCTATAGCGCCAACACCAGTCAATTCAGCATAAGCAATTGACACAGGTAACGAAACAGCTGCAACTGATAAACCAGCTTTAATATCAAAATTAAGATATTCTCGTTTATACTGTAATAAACTGCCTAATCCGGGCATCCATGCAATTAGTTTTTGAAAAAAAGTACTTTTTAACAAATCAGCCATGCTAATCCTTATTTCCCCGCTATACTCATATTATCAATCAAAATTGAGCCACATTGAATACTTGTTCTGGTTTCGATATCGTTTCCAATTTCCACAATATTTTTATACATATCTTTAAGATTACCAGCAATGGTGATTTCACTAACTGGATATTGAATTTTTCCATTCTCAACCCAAAATCCTGTAGCTCCACGCGAATAATCACCAGTCACACTATTAACACCTTGCCCCATTAACGAAGTCACCAAAACACCTTTATCCAATTTTTTTAGCATCTCATCAAAACTAGCATTTGCATGGCTTGGCGATACAAACCAATTATGAATCCCACCTGCATGCCCAGTCGATTTTAAGCCTAATTTACGAGCTGAATAATTGCCTAACAAATAAGTTTGCAACACACCTTGCTCAACAATATTGCGCTTAACTGTTTTTGTCCCTTCACTATCAAAAGGCGATGATCCAACGCCTTTTAAAATAAAAGGATCCTCATAAATAGTTACCCAATTAGGAAAAATCTCCTTCCCTACACTATCTAAAAGAAAAGAAGATTTACGATAAATGGCACCGCCACTTATGGCCCCCACTAAATGCCTAATGAGTCCAACGGCAACTTCAGCACTAAATAACACTGGAGTTTGCATTGTTGCGATCTGTTTAGCGCCTAAATGTGAAATCGCTCTATCAGCTGCCTGCACACCAACCCAATCAGCAGACTTGAGCTGACTATAATCACGTGATGAAGTATAAGCATAATTACTTTCCATCTGCCCTGCTTGTTGAGCAATAACTGAGCATGAAAGTGAATGTGAACTTGCGCAATAACCTTGCAACATCCCCAAACTATTACCATAAACATAAACGCCATAGCGACTACTAAAATAACCGCCATCAGAATTAATCAATTTGGAATGATTTAACGCAGTTAATTCGGCTTGTTTAGCCTGCTCAATGGCATTATCAACGTTCAAATCACTAGGATGAAATAAATCTAAATCGGGTGGATTAAATGCCATTTGACTCACATCACCCAAACCTGAACAAGGATCTGGCGAAGTATATTGCATAATATCAATCGCCATATTCACCGTTTGCAAAATAGCCTGAGAAGACAAATCATTGGTAGAAGCACTCCCTTTACGTTTATTTTGATAAACAGTAATAGATAACGCACCATCACTATTAAATTCAACATTCTCGGTTTCACCCATGCGAGTGCTAACATTAATACCTGTTGACTTATTAATCGATACCTCAACTTCATCAACACGTGACTTTGCTTGCTCAATAGCATTAGCAACAATTGCCGATAAAGTTTCTTTTTGATTTAAAGCTTCTTTTTTAATCTGTTCAATACTCATTTTATTATTTTCTACAATTCTGCTAGCGATACGTTATAATAAGCTAGAATTACACAATAGTTAACAAAAGAAATAACATGAATCATAATCAAGAGACAAATCTAGAACCCAACTTCGCTATTGACACTGAAGATGACGAAATCATCTACGTTAGTAAAAGTGAAATTAAACGTGATGCTGAAGTTTTAAAAAAATTAGGGATTGAACTTGTCAAGCTAAGCAAAAACGAACTTGAAAAAATTCCTCTCGATGAAGATCTCTCTTATGCAATTGAACTTGCGCAGAAAATAAAAAAAGAAGGGTATCGCCGCCAAATTCAATACATTGGTAAACTGCTGCGTAACCGAGATATTGACCCAATTAGTCAAGCACTTGATAAACTTAAAAATCGCCATAATCAGCAAATCGCCCTGTTTCACAAACTTGAAAAACTTCGCGATGAATTGATTGCAACTGGCGATGCCGAAAATATTATCGGTTTGTACCCAACTGCCGATCGTCAGCAATTACGAACCTTAGCCCGTTTAGCAAAAAAAGAGCAAGAAACAAACAAGCCAACCAAAACGGCAAGACAAATTTTTCAATATTTAAAAGAATTGAGCGACACTGAATAATCTTTATAATGTGCCGCTTATTATTATTCACAAACACTATATAAACTTAGATAGAGGATACAAAAATGGGACTTTTAAATGTACCAGCAGGTAAAGAATTACCAGATGATATTTACGTTGTGATTGAAATTCCAGCCAATGCAGATCCAATTAAATATGAAGTTGATAAAGACACTGGCGCTGTATTTGTTGACCGTTTTATGGCTACAGCAATGTTTTATCCATGCAACTATGGTTATATTAATCACACATTATCATTAGATGGCGATCCAGTTGATGTATTAGTCCCAACGCCATATCCATTACAACCAGGCTCAGTTATTCGTTGCCGCCCAGTTGGTGTATTAAAAATGACAGACGAAGCAGGTCAAGATGCAAAACTAGTTGCAGTACCTCACAGCAAACTATCAAAAGAATATGATCACATTAAAGATGTTGATGATTTGCCTGAATTGCTCAAATCACAAATCAAACACTTTTTTGAACAATACAAAGCATTAGAGAAAGGTAAATGGGTGAAAGTTGACGGATGGGATAACGCTAATGCAGCCCGTAAAGAAATTATTGAGTCATTTGAACGAGCAAAAAATAAATAAAGTTCAATAAAAAATATTTTTATCAAAGCCATAAATATTATTTTATGGCTTTTTTATTTTTCATAATTTTTTAGTGACTTTAAAAATCAATTAAAATTTCAGCGATTAAAATTTGACTTTTATCAATTAAAAAATAATTTCCTGAAAATTCAATAAAACTTTTTTTTTATAAAAAAAAATTATTATTCACATCTTGCTTTTGATTATAATTTATGCGGTAATATCACTGGGTAAACAACAAAGTGCCAAATAGTGAATAACAACGAACCACAATAATGTATTGTTAAGCACATTATCTTGGCTTTTAGTTACATTATTAACACGATGTTAAAACCCATACGGCCTAATGGCTAATTATTAATTATTGTTAGGATGTCTAGTAAATGAATAAAAAAACAGGCCAAGTAAAATGGTTTAATGAAAGTAAAGGTTTTGGTTTTATTACCCCTGCGGATGGAAGTAAAGATGTATTTGTTCACTTTTCAGCTATTTCAGGTGATGGTTTTAAAACATTAGCTGAAGGACAACAAGTTGAATTTGCTATCCAAGATAGCCCTCGTGGACCTGCAGCTGCCGAAGTCGTTGTAATCTAATTGAAACTTTAGCATTTCATATTAGAAAAACGCTCACTCACAAAGTGAGCGTTTTTTTTGTCTCTAAAAAAAGCTAAAAATTTCTCTAAAATAAGAGCATAAAAAAAGCGACCCTAAGGCCGCCTTATAAACAAAGTTAAATATCAATTATTTTTTAGAAATAACTGCGATTAAATCTAATACTTTGTTTGAATAACCTACTTCGTTGTCATACCAAGAAACAAGTTTAACAAAGTTATCACTTAATTGGATACCAGCTTTAGCATCAAATACTGAAGTACAAACTTCACCTAAGAAATCAGTAGAAACAACATCATCTTCGGTATAGCCAAGAACGCCTTTCATTGGACCTTCAGCAGCGGCTTTGATTGCTTTACAGATATCTTCATATTTAGCTGGCTTTTCTAAACGAGCAGTTAAGTCAACAACAGAAACGTCTGGAGTAGGAACTCGGAAAGCCATACCAGTTAATTTACCGTTTAATTCAGGGATAACTTTACCTACCGCCTTAGCAGCACCTGTTGATGAAGGGATGATGTTTTGAGCAGCACCACGACCACCACGCCAATCTTTATGAGATGGACCATCTACAGTTTTTTGAGTTGCAGTTGTTGCATGAACAGTTGTCATTAATGCTTCAACAATACCAAAGTTATCGTTGATAACTTTAGCTAAAGGCGCTAGACAGTTAGTTGTACAAGAAGCGTTAGAAACAATATCTTGACCAGCATAATCTTTATCATTAACACCAATAACAAACATTGGAGTGCTGTCCTTAGAAGGACCAGTTAAAACAACTTTCTTAGCACCAGCTTGGATGTGTTTACGAGCAGTTTCATCAGTCAAGAATAAACCAGTTGCTTCAGCAACAACATCAACACCAACTTCGTTCCATTTTAAGTTTGCAGGATCACGTTCAGCAGTAACACGAATTGCTTTACCGTTAACGACTAATTTACCATCTTTAACTTCAACTGTACCGTCAAAACGACCATGTGTTGAATCATATTTAAGCATATAAGCCATATATTCAACATCTAATAAATCGTTGATAGCAACGATTTCAATGTCTGAACGTTTTTGAGCAGCACGGAAAACAATACGGCCAATACGGCCAAAGCCATTAATACCTACTTTGATTGTCATAACAATTACCTTCTTTTTAGTGTTTTTAATGTTAAAAATCTTTCCTGTAAACTATCAAATTTTAAAGATTTATTCAAGAAGATTCCTAATAATTAAACACGAAATGATTAAATAGATTAAACTGAATGTAATTTATATTAATTATTATAAAGAAAATCATTATATTGTAAAAAATAACCTAACATAGTAAGCCGTACTATAATCAAAAACCGTCCTAAAACTAAATAACAAACCAATAACTTAGAATTCAGTTTTAGATATATTCTAACGTCGTAAAAAGGCAGGCATATAAATTTTACAATATGTAGGATTTTTACCTTAAAATACTTCAGGTAGCGTATTGATCTTATTGAAGTTCCTGGATTCAAACATGAAGTGCAATTTTAAACACGGTGGAGTGAAGAAAGTAGAAAGGTGATTTATACTAGCACCTTCGCACCACCACAGTTTGGAGATTGCTATGTATTATAATCACCTTTCTAGGAAGGAAAGATACCAGATTTTCGTATTATTACAAGCCGGAAAGAATAAAAAAGAGATAGCCCAGCTACTCAATAGACATCCTTCGACAATAAGTCGAGAGATAGAAAGAAACTCAAAACCTAATCAAGCCTATCAAGCACATGATGCGGTAACCCTAGCTAAGAAAAGGCGAAAAAACAGCGGTAATGGTAAGCCAATAGAGTCTTCGGTATGGCGCCAAGTTGAAAAATACCTCATGCTTTATTACAGCCCAGAGCAGATTGCTGCACGTTTAAAGAAAGTCTGTGTCCAATCAATCTATAACTATCTTTATCAAAATAAAGCGCGCTATGAACAATTCAAACCTTATCTAAGGCGAAAAGGCAAAGCCTATAGGCATTGTAAGGCACCGAGTATTGAAGAAGGAGACCGCCGTTATAAACGGTCAATTAAACAACGTCCAAGTTATGTAGAAAGCCGGAAAACGCGAGGACATTGGGAGGGAGATACGATTATTAGCCGTAAAGACAAGCAAGCATTGGTGACATTAGTTGAACGCAAAACAGAGCTAGTATTAATTGGGCGCCTCAATCAACGTACCGCCTCCGAAACGAGAGATATGATAATAAAATTGCTAACGCCGTTTAAAAAAATGGTTAAAAGCATCACCTTTGATAATGGAACCGAATTTAA
>NZ_LZHJ01000139.1:0-1141 GCF_001690815.1 Gilliamella sp. GillExp13
CGCGATAAGTTCGTTATCTTCAGTTCGACGATTATCTTTTGCGATGAATGAGCCGGTAGTTTGGTACTGCATTATCCAATTATCTAATGCTGATTTGGTGAGGTCATACTCTGCGACGATATCCGCACGTTTTTTACCATTTTGATATAGCATGACCATTTGTTTTTTGAACTCGTTAGTAAAGCTACGTTTTGCTCTTCGTGATGAATCGATTGCCATTGTTGTTACCTTCTCTTATTTTTAGTTTATCATAACAATGACCTTATAAAACTGGTACTAATTAGTGTAGCCGATCCAATGATATAAACGCCATATCTCTGGTCTGTGATAAGGCGTTAGTTTTGTTTTTTTTATGTATATTCATTACAGTAGTTTCTCAAATTACTGTAAACAATCTATTAAATCCTGCATGATATATTATATAAAATCAGTACAAATAATTTTCGATATAATATAAAAATGTTAGCTAGTTTATCTAAAAATAAAATAATATCTACATTTGCTTTTTATACTCTAGCCTTGTTAATCACGGCTATTATTACTTTCGGAACAACAGGTTTTTTACAGTTACGCACTTTAATAACCAATTTTTCGATTTATATTATTTTTTCTTATTTTAATAAAATTAATAAATATCTACTTACACCCTTATTATTTATCGTAACGCTCTATTTTCCTGTTGGGATTGATTACGGCATGCCGAACTCCAATCTTATTGATTCTTTGCTTTATACTGATGTGATCCTCGCCAAAATATTAGACAGTGCCCGCCTCTATCATTTTTTCGTTTTGGTAATATTGTTGTTCATATTGTTCAGGTGATACCCAGCCATTGGCTGAATGACGGCGTATCCGATTATAATAGATTTCAATATATTCAAATAGTGCTTTATTAGCCTGCTTCCTCGTTTTGTAGTAACAGTCATGAATAATATGGTTTTTGAGTGTATGAAAAAAACTCTCAACAACCGCATTATCAAAGCAGTTTCCTCTTCGACTCATGCTTTGCCTTAGCCCATATTGTAATAATAATTGCTTGAAATCAGCACTGCAATATTGGCTTCTTTGGTTACTATGAATGAGTACATTTTTAGGAAAGTGACGCCGAAATAAGGCTTGTTTTAATGTATTACACACTAAA
>NZ_LZHJ01000140.1:0-25315 GCF_001690815.1 Gilliamella sp. GillExp13
ATGTTACCGTTCGACTTGCATGTGTTAAGCCTGCCGCCAGCGTTCAATCTGAGCCATGATCAAACTCTTCAATTTAAAGTTTGATGCTCAATAACTGTCTCTGACATATTCAAATGAATCTTCAGTGTCACTTATCAAGACTTAATTTTTTAGTCCGTAGACTTTAATTTTTCGTCTCGCAAGTGCCCACACAGATTGTCTGTTTCTTATTTTTAAAGAGCTGACAGCTTATGTTCCTTATTAACTTTTCGTTGACTTAGTTCGCTGTCTCAAGGGTTGCGTATACTACGCTAACCTTTTTTATTCGTCAAGATTTTTTTTAAAATTTTTGTTCTCACTTAATCACTAACTTTCCGTCTGCTTGTCGCTGACTGCGTGTCAGTGGGTGCGCATTATAGGGGCTTCTTTTTTTTTAGCAAGCAAAAAAGATAAAATAGCCATCTGGTCGCGCAAGTTTTAATCTTACTGAACTTTAATGTTTTGATATTTATTTAGATTGTAATCAGATAATTTTTTAATCAAATTTTCTACAGGCTGAGTATAAACTGTGCTTAATACAATATTTTCGGACGCAGAAGGAATTATTTGGTCCAGATTATATTTATCATTTAGTAAATTACAGACTCTTGTCGCAATCGCATAACCTGAATCTATTAGGCTCGCCTGAGGAAAAAGCGTCTGTAATTCTGTCTTAATAAAAGGATAATGCGTACAACCTAGTACTATTGTATCAGGGATTGTTTGTAACCCAAGCCAAGGTTGCATTAGTTCTTTTAACTGTTTCATATCTACATTAATGCCTTGTAATTTATTTTCGGCTATAAGTGCTAATTCCGATAAACCTAACATTTTAACAGTACAATGCGAAGCAAATTGCTGTATTAAATCGGTTATATAAGTTCTTTCAACTGTTGCCTTTGTTGCTAATAATCCTATACATTTATTTTTAGTAAGTAAGCTAGCTGGTTTAATCGCTGGTACAACACCAATAATAAGGAAAGAAAATTTAGCGCGCAAACTAGGTAAACAAATAGTACTAGCTGTATTACAAGCAATAACTGCTAAATCAATTGGATAAAATTTAGTAACAGCCTCAATGACAGAGTTCACTCTATTAATTAAAAACTCTGATGATTTATCACCATAAGGGAACATCTCATTATCGAATACATAGATATAGTGTGCATTAGGTAGTTTATTGTAAATTTCATTATAAACAGATAAACCACCAATACCTGAATCAAATATTAACACTGAAGGAGATTGTTTTACGATATTCATTTTAGCTATAGGATATTAAATAATAAATTAGAAACGCGTCATATCGTAAATTGATTAAAAATTAATGCAAGTATTTTACCCAAGCTAATGTTGCATTTAGTTCCATAAATTATAAACTAGACGTCTAGACGGTAAAACTGCTAAAATGAATACTTACTAAAGCTAAATATTATATTTCGAATATTGTGCAAGAATAAGTTAAGAGGGTATTCTATGTCAGAGTTTCTATTTACTTCAGAATCTGTTTCAGAAGGTCATCCAGATAAAATTGCCGATCAGATATCTGATGCTGTACTTGATGCAATTTTAAAACAAGATCCGAAAGCGCGTGTTGCTTGCGAAACATATGTAAAAACTGGTATGGCCTTAGTTGGCGGTGAAATCACTACTTCAGCTTGGGTAGACATTGAAGAATTAACTCGAAAAACAATTAATGATATTGGATATACCAGTTCAGAAATGGGATTTGATGCAAATTCATGTGCGGTGCTTAATGCTATTGGTAAACAATCTCCGGATATCAATCAAGGAGTTGATCGAAACGATCCTCTAGAGCAAGGTGCTGGTGACCAAGGTATTATGTTTGGTTATGCTACCAATGAAATGCCAAATCTAATGCCTGCTGCTATAAGCTATGCTCATGACTTAATGCGCCGCCAAGCAGAAGTTAGAAAAAATGGTAAACTTCCTTGGTTAAGACCTGATGCAAAAAGCCAAGTAACATTAATTTACCAAGACGGTCGGATAAAAGGTGTTGATACAATCGTTCTATCAACTCAGCATTCAGAAGGTATTGAGCAAAAAGCATTACATGAAGCCGTCATGGAAGAAATCATTAAACCGACATTACCAGCCGAATGGTTAACACCTAGAACAAAATACTTTATTAATCCAACTGGACGTTTTGTTATTGGTGGCCCTATGGGAGACTGTGGACTAACTGGACGCAAAATCATTGTCGATACGTACGGTGGAGCAGCTCGTCATGGTGGTGGTGCCTTTTCTGGAAAAGATCCTTCAAAAGTTGACCGCTCAGCAGCTTATGCCGCACGCTATGTTGCAAAGAATATTGTTGCTGCAGGACTTGCTGACAGATGTGAATTACAAATATCTTATGCAATTGGTATTGCCAATCCTACATCAATCTATGTCAATACTTTCGGCACAGAAAAAATCCATCACGATAAAATTGTATCGCTTATTAAAGAATTCTTTGATTTAAGACCTTATGGATTGATCCAAATGCTTGAGCTAATTCAACCGATCTATCAACAAACTGCAAGTTACGGTCATTTTGGTCGAGATATATTCCCTTGGGAAAAAACTGATAAAGCGGCACTACTACATGATGCAGCAGGACTATAAACGCATACCAATTTATTTACATAATCAAACTATGGCTTGTTTAAGAACTCACTTAATGCAAGCCAATCAACGTCTACATTCCCAATATAAAGAGCCTAAGATCATTTATAAACCCAAAGGCAGTATTGCTGGTAGTGCCTTTTTAACACGTTGGGAAATTCAACTTAATTCGATTATGTTGCTAGATAATGGTACTCAATTTATTGAGGAAGTTGTGCCTCACGAATTAGCACATCTCATTGTCTTTAAAGAGTTTGGCAAAGTAAAACCACATGGTAAAGAATGGCAATATATTATGTCAGAAATATTAGGAAAAATCCCTGCAACAACTCACCGTTTTCCTATTCAACGCAATACTTATTTATACTACTGCAGTTGTCAACAACATCAATTAACCTCAATAAGACACAACAAAATTCAAAATAATAAAACTAGTTATTTATGTCGTAAATGCGGTACTATACTCAAACTTAAAAGTGCCATTTAGTACTAAGATATTATATGTGTAAGTTAGATTTTCATTTTTACAAAAGTTCGTTATTAATTCTCACTCTTGGCATTATCCTATATATTACGGGAAATTGGTTCATACCTTTATACAATGGAATGACGGTTGTAGTGATTGAACATATTCAATCTCTCTTCTTATTATTTATGTGCTGTTATACCTATTATTATGCAAAACGAGTATCTGAACATTCTGAGCTTTATAGATTTTGGATTTGGACAATTTTCTGGTGGTTTATGCTTTTTGGTCGAGGAATTAGTTGGGGAAGAGACTTTTTCCCTGAGGTACCTCGTTTCTATTATAAAATCATTGCGAGTATATTAATAGCGATCCCAATACTAAGTATATTTTTACCCACCATTCGCCCAGAAATTGCTCGTCGCTACAAATACGAAAAAATACCATTTTGGCATATATTCTTTGCTTTTTTATTCTTAGGTATAGCTGATATTGCTGAACATCGCCGTATTGGACATGAATTTTTAGTTATAACAAAAGAGCGAAAAGATCTCATTGAAGAATTAATGGAAATTCCTTGTCTTCTTTGTTTATCCTTAATAACCTTTTATATGCAAAAAAATGAAAAAAAGAGAGTAGATTCCCTATGCTAAGCTACCGCCACAGTTACCATGCAGGAAATCATGCAGATGTATTAAAACATATTGTTTTAACATTATGTATTGAATCATTAAAGGAAAAAGAAAAGCCTTTTTTATATTTAGATACACACTCGGGGGCTGGACGATATCTATTAAGAAGTGAGCATGCAGAAAAAACGGGTGAATATTTATCAGGAATTAATTTACTATGGCAACAATCTAATATTCCTGAATTGCTTAATACATACATATCGGTACTAAGACGCTATAATCCTTTTGAGGAAATAAAATATTATCCTGGTTCACCATTAATTGCGAAGCAATTATTACGTGAACAAGACAAGCTCAACCTTACAGAGTTACACCCAACTGATTACCCTTTATTAAAACAAGAATTTAGTAAAGATAAACGAACAAAAGTTTTACGTGAAGATGGATTTTCCCAATTAAAATCAAAGTTACCTCCACTATCTCGTCGTGGAATAATATTGATTGATCCTTCTTATGAAATTAAAGACGATTATCAAAAAATCCCTGCAGCATTATTTGAAGCATATAAACGTTTTGCAACAGGTGTTTACTTAATTTGGTATCCTGTGGTATCTCGTACACAAACTCAAAAAATGATTGATAATATTGTTAACTTAGGCATAAAACGAATTTCACAATTTGAGCTGGCAATAAAGCCTGATAATAACCAAAAAGGCATGACAGCATCAGGGATGATAGTAATTAACCCACCATGGAAATTACACGAACAAATGCATACAATTTTGCCATGGCTAAAAACAACACTAGACGTTGGAAAAACAGGAAATTTCATCATTAGAGAGCTAGCTAAGTGGAGTTGATCCTTTATATTAACCATAAGTATCCAATGTGTTAATTTCTTAAAAAATCTTCCCATCGTAAGTAACGATGGGGAGATTTTTAATGATGATCAATAAAAATAAATTTTAAAGCAAATAGTAAAGCAAAAATTATTACACAAAGATTTAATTGTTTAAATTTGCCAGTAAAGGTTTTTAACACTACATAAGAGATAAAACCTAGTGCAACCCCTTCAGTAATTGCAAAGGCAAATGGCATCATAATTGCTGTAATAAAAGCGGGTGTTGCCTCTGTTAAGTCAGACCAGTTAACTTTAACTAGGCTGGAAACCATTAAGATCCCAACAAAGATAAGTGCGCCTGATGTTGCATAGGTAGGTACTAAATGTGCCAGTGGCGAGAAAAAGGCTACCAATAAGAATAACAGTCCAACTACTACTGCGGTTAATCCTGTTCGACCGCCCACAGAGATACCTGCGGAACTTTCAATATAAGTTAACACTGATGATGTACCAAATAATCCACCCAAAGAGGAGCTAAAACTATCAATTAACAGCGCTTGGCGCATTTTGGGGAATCGACCTTTTTCGTCACTAATTCCTGCTTTATCTGTTAGTGCTAAAATAGTGCCTGATGAGTCGAATAAGCTGACAATCATTATTGAAAAAATAACGCCCATGATACCGATATTAAGCGAACCTGCTAAATCTACATGACCAACAACACTAGTTACACTTGGTGGCATAGATATAATACCTTGGTAAGTGATATTTGGATCGAGCCATAGTGCTAATAAAGTTACAACTAAAATTGAAATTAATACTGCTGCATGAAAGTTACGAGCCGCTAAAATAACAATGATGAAAAAACCTAGTGATCCTAATAGGACTTTAAGCGATAAGATATTTCCCATAGTTAATAGTGTGGAAGGAGAAGCGACTACAATGCCCATATTTTGAAATCCCATAAAAGCAATAAATAGTCCAATACCTGCACTAATACCTACACGCAAACATTGTGGAATATGTTCAATTAACCAGTGACGAACTTTAAATAGTGATAACGCAAAAAAGATTAAAGAACCCCAAAATATCGCTCCCATACCAATTTGCCAAGAATAGCCCATTGCCCCACATATGCCATAGGCAAAAAAGACATTAAGCCCCATGGCAGGTGCTAATGCAATTGGTAAATTGGCAAATAGCCCCATTAAAATGGTAGCAAAGGCTGTTACGATACAAGTTAGAACAAAAACAGCAGAAGTATCCATACCTGTTGCTGATAAGATGGAAGGATTCACGAAGATGATATAAACCATTGTTAAAAAGGTAGTACAACCAGCGATAATTTCAGTACCGATAGTTGTTTTTTTCTCTTTCAATTGAAAGGTTTTTTCGAATATTGACTTCATAAGTTTAGGCCTAATTTAGATTGATAAGTAAGAGTAAAAGTTTATAAACAGTTTTACCTATTTTTTTACTAAAGGGGAAAAATAAAAAAGATGAGGAATATTTACTCCGCACCTTCAAATAAACAAAAATTTTTCAGCGTCAATTATTGCTAGTTATTTATTTTGGTCAAGCGTTATTCTAGTTATTTCTCTTTGCTGTATTATAATGCTACAGAATCAGGTTTATTTAACGTGATTTTTACTTTAAGAATCCTATGACTTTCTATTTCAGCTACTTCAAATAAATAATCGCCAATTTGCAAGGTTTCACCAACATTGAGTAAATGTTGAGCTTTTTCCATTAATAACCCTGCTAGGGTATGATATTCACGTTTATCATCAATCGGTATTGGTACAAAACGGACTAGCTCTTCAACTGGAATATAACCATTAGCAATCCAGCTATTATCATCTAGACATTGAATATCATGTTTAGCATCAATTTCCTCTTCTTCTGTTGGGAAATCGCCAGCAATGGTTTCGATAATATCCGTTACCGAAACAACCCCTTGCATTGAACCAAATTCATCAACCACAAAAGCAAAATGAGTTTTGGCCTTTTTAAATTGTTCTAATGCAACCAGTAACGATACGGTTTCTGGAAAGATTAAAGGTTGTTTGATTAGTGAGTGTATATCGATCGGTGCTTTGCTTTGTAGCACATCTTTTAAAAGGTCATTAACTTGGATAAAGCCTAAAGGCTCATCAATTGAGTCATTATCAGTGACAACTAAACGAGAATGGGGATTATCAAAGATTTCTTTTATTATAACATCACGATCGTCATTAATATTGATCATATCAACATCAAGTCGAGATGTCATAATGCTACTGACCGAACGCTGTGCAAGTCCAAGTACTCGTTCAACCATGCTGAGTTCTTGATGATTAAACACTGATACTTTTTTATTAGCATCGGATACGATATCAATATTATGAGTATCGGGATCTTCCTCAGCATCACCTTTTAGTAGATGTAAAATAGCTTCGGCAGTTCGTTCTCGTAGCGGTTTTTTATTTAATGCTTTACGGCGATTTAATATGGCTAATTGATTAAAAAATTCAATCATGATTGAGAAACCGATCGCCGCATATAAGTAACCTTTTGGAATAATAAAATCAAAACCTTCGGCAACAAGGCTAAATCCTATCATTAATAAGAAGCTCAAACATAGGATCACAATGGTTGGATGGGCGTTGACAAAATTAGCCAATGGTTTGCTTGCAACCATCATAATGCCTATTGCTATACAAACGGCAATAATCATCACTGGGATATGTTCGACCATTCCAACAGCTGTAATGACAGAATCAAGCGAGAACACAGCATCAAGTACAACTATTTGAGCAACGACAGTCCAGAAGTGGGATGTCTTTTTAGGTTTACCATCCTCATTTGATGTGCCTTCAAGGCGTTCATTGAGCTCCATGGTAGCTTTAAATAGCAAGAATATACCACCAATTAGCATAATTAGTTGTCGGGCATTAAAACTGATCTCGGATATCGAAAATAGCGGTGTAGTGAGTGTGACTAACCAACCCGTAAACATTAATAATAAAATTCGAGTGATTAATGCAAAAGCAAGACCAGTAACGCGGGCTTTATCTCGTTGTTGGGGTGGAAGTTTCTCGGCAAGAATGGCTATAAAAACAATATTATCAATGCCAAGGACGATTTCAAGTACAACCAGAGTGGATAAGCCAATCCAGATTGTAGGATCCATGATCCATTCCATATGTCAGGTGATTACCTCTAATAAATACAGCACATGCTGCGTTGTAATTCTGTCTGTAATTGAGCAAATAATCAATAAAATATTTATAAAAATTGCATATCTTGTTAAAAACTTTCAGGTAACTATGTGTTTCAGTATAAATTTAGCTTTTCCAAAATGTTGGTGTGAATAAAACTAGTAAGGTAAATATTTCTAATCGCCCAAATAACATGTCAACCACCATTACCCATTTTACTATATCACTGACACTAGCAAAATTATCACTTACACTACCAAGACCGACCCCTAAATTGTTCAGTGATGATGCTACTATATAAAAAGAATTAGTGGCATCAATGCCTGTTGCCATAATAATAAATAAGCTAACTAAAAAGACCAACGTATATGCAGAAAAGAATCCCCAAATCGCTTCGATTATGCGTTCAGAAACCACGCGATTATTTAATTTTAAAGTATAAATAGCGTTAGGATGAATAAGGCGCTTTAGTTCACGTGAGCCTTGCATAAACAAAATTAACACACGAACCACTTTTAAACCGCCACCCGTTGATCCCGCACAACCACCAATAAATGAAGCACACAATAAAAAGATTGGTAATGATGATGGCCATGTGTTGATATCATCGACACTAAAGCCTGCTGTTGATGATATAGATACCACTTGTAAAATAATTTTATCAATGCTCAGGCGGTGTGGTTTATAGAAATAAATAACAATTGTGCAGATAGCAACTAGTATCAGTAGAATAAATATAAATGTTCTGAACTCTTGATCACGCCAGTACTCTTTAATCGAAAAGCCACTTAGTGCGGCAAAATGGAGCGCAAAATTACAGCCGGATAAAATCAAAAAGAGGGTGACGATGTAATTGATTACTGGACTGTTAAAATAGGCTAAATTATCATCATGGGTTGAAAACCCTCCCATTGATATCGTGGAGAAACTATGTGACACAGCATCAAATACATTCATACCAGCCAGCCAGAGACAAATAGCACAAAGCGTTGTTAGCAAAATATAAATTGACCAAAGTGTTTTAGCTGTTTCAGCAATACGTGGACGCATTTTACTGTCTTTTTGCGGACCGGGAATTTCGGCACGATAAAGTTGCATTCCCCCTACCCCCAGTAATGGTAAGATAGCAACAGCTAGCACGATAATCCCCATCCCTCCAAGCCACTGCAATAATTGGCGATAGAAAAGTAAAGCTTTAGGTAGATGATCTAACTTAACAATTGTGGTGGCACCTGTTGTGGTTAAGCTTGAAAATGATTCAAAAAATGCAGTATTTAAATTTAAATTAATATGTGTATCAAAAATAAAAGGAAAAGCGCCAATTGATCCTAGAACAACCCAAAATAGTACGACGATAAAAAAGCCTTCACGTGTGCTCAGCTCGTGGCGATGATTACGATTAGGAAACCATAGTGCAATTCCTAAAATTAAGGCAACAAAAAAAGAGCGAACGAAAATTGCACCAGCCCCATCGCGATAGATTAATGCAACAAGTGCTGGTAATAACATGAATATCGATAATAGGGATACTAATAAACCGATAATTCGTAAAATTGATCGCCAATGCATCATGATGATAGTCTCTACTTAAATCCACGTGATGCTTTGATAAGATCATAGGCCGCTTGAATCTCTTGTGCACGTTTTTTGGCGGCTTCAAGCATCTCTTTCGGTAAGCCTTTCGATACTAACTTATCAGGATGATGCTCATTCATTAATTTACGATAAGCTCTTTTTATTTCTGAGATTTCAGCTGTAGCTGCAACACCTAAAATTTTGTAAGCATTTTGTAGGTCGGATTGTGGTGAGCGACCTTGATAATTTCCATAATTATTACTGCGTTGGTATTGGCCTCGTTGTCCGTGTTGGTTACTATAGCCATTTTGACGGAAGTGATAACTTCCCATCATCATTTGGATATATATTGCCATTTGTTGACGTGGAATATTAAATTCTTCAGCCACAATAAATAAAATTTGTTGTTCTTTTTCGTCTAAAACGCCATCAACTAATGCGGCTTGGATCAATTGCTCACAAAAAATATTTAACACATTACGTCGAAAACGATATTGTGCGTATAGCTCAGCCAAACGAGATCTTAGTGGGTAGTTACTTGCTTTACCATTATTAAATGAATCTTGTGCTAGTTTTCGGCCGTTTCGGTCAAGTTGTAATCTATCCATAAATTGACTGGCAAGATTAATATCATCTTGTGTGACGACCCCTTTAGCTTTACTTAAGTGACCTAGAACTTCAAAAACAACAGTTAAATAAAGTGTTGGATTTGCTTGTGTTCTTTGTTCGGTCAATTTATTACAAAACGTACGGTAAAGCATTGGCCCAACAAAAAGCCCAAGAATAAATCCCCATCCTGTTTTTAATACAGTGCTCAAAACAAAGCCTGCAATTATTGCCCAGATAAAAGACATATTATTCGTTCACCTCTATTTTATCTATCTTTTGTAAACCTCTCGGTAATGGTGTACCTTTTCGTGCTCGCTCTGCCTTAAATTTTTGTAAATCAGCAGGATATAATGTAAGTTTGCGTTTACCAACATATAACGTTATTGAAGTGTCTTGTGTAATTAATAGAGTATAAGCAAGGCAGTCATCAGCACCTGAAAGTGATACAATTTTATTTCCTTTACCTTTAGCAAGTTCAGGTAAATCTTTTACAGGAAATATGAGCATTCGTCCTGCTTTGGTAATTGATAGTAGTAAACTATCTTCAGATGTGATTTCAATTGGTGGTAATATTTTAGATTCTTTAGGCAAATTAATAATTGCTTTACCATTACGATTGCGAGCAACCAAATCACTAAATTGACCAATAAATCCATAACCAGCACTTGAAGCAAGTAATAATTTTTGGTTATCATTTTGAGACATGAGCACATGTTCAACTGTTGCACCAGCGGGTAGTGCTAATTTACCAGTTAATGGTTCGCCTTGACTTCGTGCTGATGGTAACGTGTTTGGTTCTATAGCATAACTACGTCCCGTTGAATCGATGAAAATAACAGGTTGATTACTTTTGCCTTTGGCGGCAGCTTTAAAACTATCACCGGATTTATAACTTAAACCAGTAGGATCAATATCATGACCTTTTGCTGTTCTTACCCAACCCATTTCAGATAAAACGACAGTAACAGGTTCAGATGGTGTTAACTCTTGTTCACTAATAGCTTTAGCTTCACTACGTTCAACAATTGGAGAACGACGGTCATCGCCATATTTTTCAGCATCCTCTTTTAGCTCTTTTTTAATTAAATTACTCAATTTTTTAGGCGAAGCTAACAAAGCTTGCAGATGATCACGCTCTTTTGCAAGCTCACTTTGTTCGCCTTTAATGCGCATCTCTTCAAGTTTGGCTAAGTGGCGGAGTTTTAACTCTAAAATCGCTTCGGCTTGTATTTCAGTTAAGGCAAAACGATTAATTAATTCTTGTTTAGGTTCATCTTCGTGACGAATAATTTCGATAACTTCATCAATATTTAAAAAAGCAATTAATAAGCCATCGAGAATATGGAGTCGTTTTAATATTTTATCTAAACGGTAATTTAAACGTCGAGTGACGGTATTTTTTCGATACTCTAACCATTCAGTTAGAATTTCAACTAAGCCTTTTACTGATGGGCGATTATCAAGCCCAATCATATTCATATTAACCCGATAACTTTTTTCGAGATCGGTTGTGGCAAATAGATGATTCATCACTTGCTCTAAATCTACTCGATTTGAACGTGGCACAATAACCAGACGAGTTGGATTTTCGTGATCAGACTCATCACGTAAATCTTCAATTAAAGGTAGTTTTTTGGCTCGCATCTGAGAAGCTATTTGTTCTAAGATTTTAGCACCCGAAACTTGATGAGGCAGATCTGTAATTACAATATCACCTTCTTCTTTCTTCCAAACAGCACGCATACGGATTGAACCACGCCCCGTTTTATAGATTTTCGCTATGTCTTCTGGTGAAGTAATAATTTCAGCTTCTGTTGGGAAATCGGGGCCTTGTATGTGAGCCATTACTTCGTTGATCGTCGCATTGGGGTTATCAGCAAGCATAATTGCCGCATTCGCGACTTCACGGAGGTTATGAGGCGGTATATCAGTTGCCATGCCGACCGCGATACCTGTTGTACCATTTAATAAAATGTTGGGTAATCTAGCCGGTAACATTTTAGGTTCTTGTAAAGTACCATCAAAGTTAGGCGTATAATCAACCGTTCCTTGTCCTAGTTCACCTAATAGTAGTTCGGCATATTTTGACAAACGTGATTCAGTGTAACGCATAGCGGCGAATGATTTAGGATCATCAGGAGCCCCCCAGTTACCTTGCCCATCAACTAATGGATAGCGATATGAAAATGGTTGCGCCATGAGCACCATCGCTTCATAACAGGCACTATCACCATGAGGATGATATTTACCAAGCACATCCCCGACGGTACGCGCAGATTTTTTAAATTTGGCTTGTGCGTTAAGTCCTAATTCAGACATAGCATAAACAATGCGTCGTTGCACTGGTTTTAAGCCATCTCCAATAAATGGCAAGGCACGATCCATAATGACATACATTGAGTAGTTTAAATAGGCACTTTCGGTAAAAGTGCGTAACGACTGGATTTCTACTCCGTCATGAGTTATCTCACTCATTATTGTTCCTCTAAATCATTCTGTTTGTTAGACATCAAGTTCAACTTGATCGCCTTTTTCTTGTAACCATTCGCGGCGATCTTCTGAGCGCTTTTTAGCAAGTAGCATATCCATTAATGCCATCGTTTGCTCAGCATCATCAAGCGAAAGCTGCACTAAACGACGCGTATTGGGATCCATTGTTGTTTCGCGTAGTTGTAGTGGATTCATTTCACCTAGACCTTTAAAGCGCTGCACATTGGGTTTGCCTTTTTTACGTTTAAGCTGTTCTAAAATGCCTTCTTTTTCTTCTTCATCTAGGGCGTAATGAACTTCTTTTCCTAAATCGATGCGGTAAAGCGGCGGCATAGCAACAAAGACATGCCCATGTTCAACCATGGTACGAAAGTGCCGAACAAATAAAGCACAAAGTAATGTTGCAATATGTAGTCCATCTGAGTCGGCATCGGCTAAAATACAGATTTTACCATAACGTAATTGGCTTAAATCATCGCTATCTGGATCGATACCGATAGCAACAGAAATATCATGGATTTCTTGTGAGCCGAGTACTTCATCGGACGAGACTTCCCATGTGTTTAAGATTTTGCCTTTAAGAGGCATAATGGCTTGATATTCACGATCTCGCGCTTGTTTAGCCGAACCTCCTGCAGAATCGCCTTCCACTAAAAAAAGTTCAGTACGACTTAAGTCTTGTGATGAGCAATCGGCCAATTTACCTGGTAATGCTGGACCACTGGTTAATTTCTTTCGAATGACTTTTTTGGACGCTTTTAAGCGTTTTTGTGCACTTGAAATTACCATTTCAGCTAGTAATTCGGCTATTTGTACATTTTGATTCAACCAAAGACTAAATGCATCTTTCACAATAGCCGAAACAAATGCTGCACTTTGGCGCGATGATAAGCGTTCTTTAGTTTGACCCGCAAACTGAGGCTCTTGCATTTTGACTGAAATAACATAGGCACAGCGTTCCCATATATCATCGGCGGTTAATTTTAATCCTCGTGGTAACAAATTGCGAAACTCACAAAACTCACGCATTGCGTCTAATAATCCTTGACGTAAACCATTAACATGGGTACCGCCTTGTACGGTTGGGATTAAGTTAACGTAACTTTCAGTTAATAATTCTCCACCTTCTGGCATCCAAAGCAGTGCCCATTCTACGGCTTCTGTTTCGCCAGTATGATTACCTGTAAAAGGCGTTTCAGGTAAAAGAGAGTAACCGCTGACAGATTCCATTAGATAATCTTTTAGGCCATCTTCATAACACCAACGTTGTTCGGTATTATTGATGTCATCTTTAAAAATAATTTCAAGACTAGGACAAAGCACCGCTTTAGCTTTTAGTAGATGTGATAAGCGTGGGACAGAAAATCTAGGCGAATCAAAATATTTTTCGTCAGGCCAAAAATGAACTTTGGTACCTGTATTACGACGACCACAAGTGCCCGTAATATGCAGATCTTCAACTTTATTACCGTTTTCAAAAGCTATTTCGTACACTTGTCCATCACGATGAACTGTAACTTCAACACGTTTTGATAATGCATTGACTACCGAAATACCTACACCGTGTAAACCACCTGAAAATTGGTAATTTTTGTTCGAGAACTTTCCGCCAGCATGTAAACGACAAAGCAATAATTCAATCGCGGGTACACCTTCTTCAGGGTGAATATCAATCGGCATTCCTCGCCCATCGTCGATAACTTCTAGTGAATTATCTTGAAAAAGAGTAACCTTAACTTTACGAGCATGACCTGCGATAGCTTCATCAACACTGTTATCAATGACTTCTTGCCCTAAATGGTTTGGTCGGCTTGTGTCAGTGTACATTCCAGGTCGATGACGAACTGGATCAAGCCCTTTTAAGACTTCAATATCAACGGCATTATAAGTAGATTGCGACATAGTTTTTCTATTTATTCGAATAAATGACAGCTATTATACCAATCTTTGTTCAATAAGACCAAGGTCAATGGTGAAGGGGCTTGATTTGCAATGCTAAACTGTATTTATCATAATAAATTAATCATAATGATTAAGATGGAAACTTATTGAGAGTAAATCGTTGGCACTGTCCTTTAATTGATTTTTATACCTAAAATCTCTATATGCAAATAAATTCATAATGTATTTTTAATTGTGAATTACGGTTGATAATTTAATACTTAGAGCAAGTGTTGTATTTATTTTTCGTTTTACATTGTCAATATAGTTTATAACAAAATCAACACTCTTAACAAATATTAATAAAAGTTAATGTTTTTTATCTTTAAATAAAATTATTTTTTGTTTAAAATTAAAGCAACGCCCTCTTTATGGGCGATATTTTACACATTAATACTACTGAAACACCATTAATTAATGGTCAATAATAACTCAACTATTTAATTTTTTTAAAATAATCATAAGTTCACAAAATAGAATAGGTAGGTATAATGTCGATTAATCATACTTTTCAACAACCAAAAAATTTAATTTCTCTAAGATCATTGCTTTTTAATTGTCAGTCACAGCTATTTTATACTCCATGTAAACGCCTTCTCTCATTTCTGAAATTTTTTTCTTTACGTTTAACTCTATTTACTTGTATTTATCTTCTTTTACCTGCTAATAACTCAATCGCTTTATCGGCAACGACCAATAAAGTAATACAGGGTAGTGCACCATATTTAACGTTTGATGGTGGAGCGACCAAGGTAACGAGTATTGAAGGATTATTAGGCATCAATTTACCAAATAGTAGCTATATACCATCAGGTATAAATAGCGCTCTTTACCCAAATGCAAAGGTGGATACCTCAAGTACAGATAACCCAATAGAAATGCCAAATATAACCGACACTTTCGCTGATATTCAAACCATAGTGCCTGTTTCAAATTATCCTGAAGTTTCGTTAACTAATTTGGTTAATGCGCCATATAATTATGGTCGAGATGATGACGGGAATGGTAGCATCAGTGCAACTGGTCAATTAACGATTAAATGGCAAGACAAAAATGGTAAAGATATTACTAATGAGGTAAAAAAACAACCAAATAAGCCATTAAATATTTGTAATTCACCTTATAAACTAACATTAACAGCAACGAATGCTAGGTTATGGACAACGTACGGTATACCACACGAAAGTCGATTCACTGGGGCTAGTCACTCATATTACATCAAACCAAATATTGATAAACCTTTAGTGTGTTATGCTCAACCTAATTTAAACTATGGTGAGAACGAATATGCTGGTCCAGAGGAACAATGGGATCCAAATCATGGATTTAAAGTACAAGACCTTGGCAATGCATCAAAGAATTTCCCTACAACTGGAGCAAATAATTTATATTTTAAATTAATACTTGAAGGTATGACAGCAAGGCAAATGATTGCTATTAATGGTAATAAAGTAAATCCAGTATTAGGTAAGGGGATTACGCTATCATTGTCAGCTGAAAATAATGCATTAGAGGGTAATATTGTTCGGATAACCTTAAAAGGACCAACACAGAATTCGATAAATAAAACGTTTCACCCAGCAAGATTTGAACTTTATAGTGATAAAGCAAAAAAAACTTGATTTATCAATTTAAAATAGAGCATTGGTTTATCGTAAAATCAGGGGATACAAGTCAAAATTTCAATAATGCGCTTTCGTTTTGTAAAAATCTTTCTTCACCACAAACGTATTTTGTCCCTGAAGTACAAGATTATACAAACGCAAATGGTTTTGGTTGGAACTTTGGGGTGCCAGGACAAGGCAATACGTATCAACGCAGAATTAGTTATTGGAATTCTTCTAATAATAAATGGGTTGGAGGATTGTTTAATGAATGGGGAATTATTTATGATTATCGTGATGCAGGTTGGGATTTTGGCGACTATTGGGTAATTAATGAATCTCAGGGTAAAAGATATAATGTTTTCGCTCAATTTGGTGATGTAGATTTTCTATTCAATCACCCTTCTAGTGACAGGGTTGCTTGTTTTACTTGGATGAGTGACTTTTAGAAAACACTGGATTATTTACACTTTATGGTTAGAATAACCTGTTAAAAACTCATAAAGCGTTTTCCTCGAAATCGCTTTATGGGATTTAATCTTATTATAATTCTAACAGCTATCTATTTAATCATCGTTTCATTCGATTCTTATTAATTTAAACAGTTTTCGTTTTTAGTTTGTTTATTTCTTTTTTAGTATTATTATCAACAAATCCCATATTTATATCAGGGAATAATGTGAGTAAACTACAAAATAAAATAACCCGACGTAATTTTTTACAAAAATCATTAACTATAGCAGGTGTATCTGTACTAACGAATAATATACAATTGCCTTTTGTCTATGCAGAGCCAAACACCAATGCTAGAAGTAAGATAATCCTTACTAATTCCACAGATGAAGAAAAGATTGTTTATAGTGCTTGTTTAGTAAACTGTGGTAGCCGTTGTCCTTTAAAAGTTCATGTCAAAAACGATATTATTACTAAAATATCATCAGAAGATGGGATTAATGATTCCGTTTTTGGCTTGCATCAAATTCGCCCTTGTCTTCGTGGTAGATCTGTTCGTTGGCGAACTTATGATCCTGAACGTTTAAAGTATCCTATGCTACGCATTGGTAAACGTGGTGAAGGTAAATTTAAACGAATTTCATGGGATCAAGCCATTAGTCTACTAGCCAATAAACTTAAATATACCATTAATCAGTATGGCAATGAGGCAATTTATTACCAATATGGTTCAGGTACAACAGGAGCTAATCTTTCTGGGCGTAATGCATGTAAGCATTTTTTAAGTACAATTGGTGGTTTTTTAAATTATCATGGCGATTATTCGAGTGGGCAAATTTCAGCTATTCGCCCTTATATTTTTGGTAATGCTAAGGATTCTTTACTTGATCAGATAAAGCACTCTGATTTAGTTGTGATGTTTGGACATAACATTGCCGAGACCCGAATGTCGGGTGGAGGGCAAGTTACAGAGCTTTTTCATGCATTAGAACAAAGTAATGCACGGATGATTATAATTGATCCCCGTCGCAGCGAAAGTGTGGTGGCGTATAACGCTGAGTGGATCCCGATTATTCCCGGTACCGATGCTGCGTTAGTTGCTGCTATTGGTTATGCTTTACTTGAAGAAGATCGTATTGACGATGCAATGCTCAATCAATATTGTGTCGGTTGGAACACGGACTCATTGCCTGACAGTGCACCACCTTTTAGTGATTTTAAATCTTATATTCTCGGATTGGGTAACGATAGAACGCCTAAAACTCCAGAATGGGCAGCGAAAAAGACAGGTATTCCTGCGGCACAAATTCGTAAGCTAGCACTGGATATTGTTAATGCTAAAGCTGCATGGATTTCTCAAGGTTATGGTGTACAGCGCTGGCAAAATGGCGAACATACCGCACGTGCGATTATGATGCTACCTATTATTACAGGACAATTTGGTAAACCCGGTACCAATATTGGGACGTGGGGAGGGAGTGTTATTTATCCTATACCTAGTTTTAACCTTCCAAATCCTGTTAAAACCAGTATTCCTTTCTTTCTATGGACGAAGGCAATTGAAGATGGGCCAAGTATGACAGCTAGAAATTCTTATCTTAAAGGTAAGGAGAAGTTGGATGTAGGTATTAAATTTATCTGGAATTATGCTGGTAATGTAATTGGCAATCAACATTCAGATCTAAATCGTACTCACCAAATTTTACAAGATGAATCAAAATGTGAATTTATTCTTGTTTGGGATACGCATATGACTGCATCAGCCAAATATGCTGATTTATTGCTGCCTGATGTTTCATCAGTTGAAAATAATGATTTGATTAATAACTCTTATTCATCTGGTGCGTATAGTTATTTAATTCGTATGCAACGTACAATTAAGCCACTTTGGGAAAACCGTGCAGCTTATGATGTATTAACCGATCTTTCTGAAAAGCTAGGCGTAAAAGATAAATTTACTGAAGGTCGCTCTCAAGATGAATGGATAGAATATTGTTATGAGCAATTACGAAAAAATGAACCTAATTTACCTCCTTTTGCTGATACCGATGGTATGGGAGTAATTGAGCGTAGACTTGCCGATAGTGATACACAAATTGGTTTAAAAGCTTTTAGAGATGATCCGATTAAAAACCCATTAAACACGCCGTCGGGAAAAATAGAAATCTATTCAGAGACATTAGCTAATATTGCCAACAAATGGGAGCTTGATGCAGAGGATGTTTTGTACCCAATTCCGGCATATTTGCCTGCTATCGAAGGGAGCGAAGATAAACCCAAACGCCAAAAATTCCCGTTGCAACTTATCGGGTTTCATACTAAAGGGCAATGCCATTCCTCTTATAGTAATTTACCGCAATTGCGTGAAGCTGTTGCTAACAGCCTTTGGATTAATCCATTCGATGCCGAGCAAAGGCAGATTAAGCATGGGCAATTGGTTGAAGTTTATAACGATCGTGGTCGTTTGTATATTCCAGCTAAAGTCACGCCACGTATATTACCAGGAGTGATTGCGATTCCGCAAGGAATGTGGGCAAAAACCAATTCTATAGGGATTGATATTGGCGGATGTATTAATCGGTTAACATCATTGCGCCCAACAGTACTAGCAAAATCGAATCCACAGCATACCAATCTGGTTGAAGTTAAACCATTATCGGTTGCAGGATTAACATCGTAAATTAAAGAGTGGATAATAAAAATGCAATATGGATTTTATATTGATTCTTCAAAATGTACCGGTTGCAAAACCTGCCAACTCAGTTGTAAAGACGAGAAAGACAATGCTTTAGGTGTTCATTTTCGCCGTGTTTATGAATATGGTGGAGGTACTTGGCAGTTGGTTGATGGTATGTGGCAAAACGATACCTTTGCCTATTATTTATCTATCTCGTGTAATCATTGTGAAGAACCAACTTGTGTACAAGGTTGCCCAACAGGTGCGATGCATAAACGAAAGCAAGATGGTTTAGTGGTTGTTAATCAAGATGTTTGTATTGGTTGTCGATATTGCGAAATGCGTTGTCCTTATGGAGCACCGCAATTTGATCATCAAAAGAAAGTCATGTCAAAATGTGATGGCTGTTATGAACGTGTAGCCGAAGGTTTAAAACCAGTATGCGTTGAATCTTGCCCTCAGCGTGCGTTAGATTTTGACGAAATTGAAAAACTACGTCACCGTTATGGTGATGAATGCAATATTGCACCACTACCAAGTTCACAGCTGACTAAACCTAATATTGTGATAAAACCACATGCACATGCCAAAGCTTCTGGTGATACCTTAGGTAAAGTTCTTAATCCTGAGGAGTTATGAGTTATATGCATGAATTACCATTAGTATTTTTCACGGTACTCGGTCAATTATCTGCTGGGATGGTATTGATTGGTGGCATATCATCTTTAAGCCATTATTCATACAGTTTAATTAAGATAAATACAATGAATATGGCTGCTCTGATTGTAATGGCTGTTGCAATGCTTATTGCTTCGCTACATTTAGGTCATCCTTTTCGGGCTCTTAATGTTATTTGGGGTATTGGTCGTTCGCCGATGAGCAATGAGATTTTTTCCTTTGGTCTCTTGTTTGGAATAACATTAGTATGTGTATTACTAACTTATTTTTCTTATCATAATGATGGTAAAAAATGGCTATTGGTCAACTCACTTTGTCAACGTATATATCAAATCCCCAATTTTTCTAAAATATTATCTTTATCGCTGATCTTTTTTAGTTTAATTTTTGTTTGGATGATTGCTCTTACTTATATGCTGCCAACGGTTAAAACCTGGAATACCTATTACACAGCCATTCAGATGTATACCTCTATGCTAGTGTTAGGAGGAATTGTTGCAATAGTTTTTGGGATATATCGAATTGGCATAATTTCTTTCTTTACTGGTGTAATATCGATTCTGTTATTAAAAATTCCTTATATTAATTTAATGACCTCAGTATCACCTGAACTTACCTCAAAACAATATATTTGGATGCTAATTCAATGCCTATTATTAGTACTTGCACTTGTTTTAGTTATTGTAAATATTTATCGATCTAAGCAATCAACAATAATTTACTCTATTGCTTTTATTATTGTTTTAGTTGCCGAGTTATGTGGGAGAATTGCGTTTTATAATTTATGGACTATTCAAATGTAAAATTAATAACATTTTAATGTTTTTAATAACAATAAAAACACACTATACAATAGGGACTATTGATCTTTTAACAAAAAATAAACAGATATACTAGTGTCTTTCTATAAAATAACGACTATCCTCTATAAATAATTAATACCAAGATCAAGCACTTATTGATAGCAAAAACTTGACATTATCTCCCCTGGGGTCTAGAATCTTGCGACCCAAAACTTATACACATAGGTTTTGGTCTACAGTTATTAATTACGTATCTAAAAAGCAATTTTAAATTTATTTTAATTAATCAGGAGCTTATTAATGGCAACAATTAATCAGCTGGTACGCAAACCAAGAGCACTAAAGGAAGCAAAAAGCAACGTTCCTGCCCTTGAAGCATGCCCGCAAAAACGCGGTGTTTGTACTCGTGTTTACACAACTACACCGAAAAAACCAAACTCAGCATTACGTAAAGTATGTCGTGTACGTTTAACCAACGGTTTTGAAGTTACTTCTTATATCGGTGGTGAAGGTCATAACCTACAAGAGCATAGTGTAATTTTAATCCGTGGTGGTCGTGTTAAAGACTTACCAGGTGTTCGTTACCACACTGTTCGCGGTGCATTAGACTGCGCAGGTGTTAAAGATCGCAAACAAAGCCGTTCTAAATACGGTGTTAAACGACCTAAAGCTTAATGGAACTCCGTTAAGTAAGGCCAAACTATATAATTCCATTTAACTCATTTGAGTTTTGGGTAAACCTGAAAATTTATAACATATAAACGGAGTATTCCAATGCCACGTCGTCATGTTGTCGGTCAAAGAAAAATTCTTCCTGATCCGAAGTTCGGTTCAGAGTTACTGGCGAAATTTGTAAATATTTTAATGATAGATGGTAAAAAATCTATCGCAGAATCAATCGTATATTCAGCTCTTGATAAATTAGCTGAGCGTAGTGGAAAAGACCACTTAGCAGCTTTTGAAGTTGCACTAGATAACGTAAGACCAACTGTAGAAGTTAAGTCTCGTCGCGTTGGTGGTTCTACATACCAAGTTCCTGTTGAAGTGCGTCCAGTTCGTCGTAACGCACTTGCAATGCGTTGGATTGTAGATGCTGCACGTAAACGTGGCGATAAATCAATGGCTTTACGCCTAGCGAATGAACTTATGGATGCTTTTGAAAACAAAGGTACCGCTGTGAAAAAACGCGAAGATGTTCATCGTATGGCTGAAGCTAATAGAGCGTTTGCACACTATCGTTGGTAATATTCGCACTTATAATTGTATAAGTGACTTGAATTAAGACTGATAGCCCTTATCTGCTATCGGTCACCAAAATGATGTTTTATTAAGCAAACGATTCTAAACAGAGGATTAATATGGCTCGTACAACCCCTATAGCACGCTACCGTAACATCGGTATCAGTGCACATATTGACGCAGGTAAAACAACAACGACTGAACGTATTTTGTTTTATACTGGCGTTAGTCACAAAATTGGTGAAGTTCATGATGGCGCAGCTACCATGGACTGGATGGAACAAGAACAAGAACGTGGTATTACTATCACATCTGCGGCAACAACAGCTTTCTGGTCTGGTATGGGTCAACAATTTGAACCACACCGTATCAACATCATCGACACCCCGGGACACGTTGACTTCACAATCGAAGTTGAACGTTCTATGCGTGTTCTTGATGGTGCAGTAATGGTTTACTGTGCGGTTGGTGGTGTTCAACCTCAATCAGAAACTGTATGGCGTCAAGCAAACAAATATAAAGTTCCACGTATTGCATTTGTCAACAAAATGGACCGTATGGGAGCTAACTTCTTACGTGTTGTTGATCAAATCAAAACTCGTTTAGCAGCGGTTCCAGTTCCTTTGGTTTTACCAATCGGTGCTGAAGAAGGATTTACTGGTGTTGTTGATTTACTTAAGCGTAAAGCAATTAACTGGAATGATGCTGATCAAGGCGTAACATTTACTTATGAAGATGTGCCAGCTGATATGGTTGACCAAGTTGAAGAATGGCGTTCATTCTTAATGGAAACTGCAGCTGAAGCAAGCGAAGAGTTAATGGAAAAATACCTTGGTGGTGAAGAGTTAACTGAACAAGAAGTGAAAACAGCATTACGCGAACGCGTACTTGCCAACGAAATCATCTTAGTAACTTGTGGTAGTGCCTTTAAAAACAAAGGTGTGCAATTCATGCTTGATGCGGTTATTGAATATTTACCAGCACCAACTGATGTACCAGCAATCAACGGTGAATTACCAAATGGTGAAGCTGCTGAACGTCACTCAAGTGATGATGAACCATTCTCATCATTAGCGTTCAAAATTGCAACAGACCCATTTGTTGGTAACTTAACATTCTTCCGTGTTTACTCTGGTGTTGTTAACTCTGGTGATACTGTTCTTAACTCTGTAAAAGATAAAAAAGAACGTTTTGGTCGTATCGTTCAGATGCACGCTAACAAACGTGAAGAAATTAAAGAAGTTCGCGCAGGGGACATTGCTGCAGCAATCGGTCTTAAAGATGTCACAACTGGTGATACACTTTGTGCTGAAAGCGCACCAATTATTCTTGAAAGAATGGAATTCCCAGAACCCGTAATTTCGGTTGCTGTTGAACCAAAAACTAAAGCTGACCAAGAAAAAATGGGCCTTGCTTTGGGTCGACTAGCACAAGAAGACCCTTCATTCCGTGTTCACACTGATGAAGAATCTGGTCAAACTATTATTTCTGGTATGGGCGAACTTCACTTAGAAATCATCGTTGACCGTATGAAACGTGAATTTAAAGTGGAAGCAAATGTTGGTAAACCACAAGTTGCTTACCGTGAAACAATTCGCAATGAAGTAGAACAAGAAGGTAAATTTGTTCGTCAGTCTGGTGGTCGTGGTCAATACGGTCATGTATGGTTAAAAATCAAACCATTGGAAGCTGGTGGCGAAGGCTACAAATTCAACAACGAAATCGTTGGTGGTGTGGTTCCTAAAGAATATATCCCTGCGGTTGATAAAGGCTGTCAAGAACAAATGAAAAACGGTGTTCTTGCTGGTTACCCAATTGTTGATGTTGAAGTCACTATCTTTGATGGTTCTTACCATGATGTTGACTCATCAGAAATGGCATTTAAAATTGCTGGTTCAATGGCATTTAAAGATGGCTTCATGAAAGCTAAACCTGTGCTTTTAGAACCAATTATGAAAGTCGAAGTTGAAACTCCAGAAGATTATATGGGTGATGTTATCGGTGACTTAAACCGTCGTCGTGGTATGATCGAAGGAATGGAAGATACTGCAACAGGTAAAACTGTTAAAGCACAAGTTCCACTTTCAGAAATGTTTGGTTATGCAACAGACCTTCGTTCACAAACTCAAGGTCGTGCTTCTTACTCAATGGAGTTCTTGAAGTACAATGAAGCACCAACAAATATTGCAACCGCAATTATTGAAGCTCGTAAAGCGAAATAATTTTATCTAAATAAAGTAACACTTCCCTTAATTACTTAAGGGAAGTGATTTAATAAAGGAACATTAAGATGTCTAAAGAAAAATTTGAACGTACAAAACCCCACGTTAACGTTGGTACAATCGGCCACGTTGACCACGGTAAAACAACTTTAACTGCTGCAATTACAGCTGTACTTGCTAAAAAATACGGCGGTCAAGCTCGTGCATTCGATCAAATCGATAACGCACCAGAAGAAAAAGCACGTGGTATTACCATCAACACTTCACACGTTGAATACGATACACCAACTCGTCACTACGCACACGTAGACTGCCCAGGCCATGCTGACTATGTTAAAAACATGATCACTGGTGCGGCACAAATGGACGGTGCTATCTTAGTAGTAGCAGCAACAGATGGTCCTATGCCACAAACTCGTGAACACATCCTTTTAGGTCGTCAAGTAGGTGTTCCTTACATCATCGTATTCTTAAATAAATGTGATATGGTTGATGACGAAGAATTATTAGAATTAGTTGAAATGGAAGTACGTGAACTTCTATCTCAATATGATTTCCCAGGTGATGATACACCAGTCATTCGTGGTTCTGCGCTTAAAGCGTTAGAAGGCGATGCAGCATGGGAAGACAAAATTGTTGAATTAGCAGAAGCATTAGATAGCTATATTCCAGAGCCAGAGCGTGATATCGACAAACCATTCCTATTACCAATTGAAGACGTATTCTCAATTTCAGGACGTGGTACAGTAGTAACTGGTCGTGTTGAACGCGGTGTAATCAAAGTTGGTGAAGAAGTTGAAATTGTTGGTATCAAGCCAACCACTAAAACAACTTGTACTGGTGTTGAAATGTTCCGTAAATTACTTGACGAAGGTCGTGCAGGTGAAAACGTTGGTGTATTACTACGTGGTACAAAACGTGAAGAAATCGAACGTGGTCAAGTACTTGCAAAACCAGGTTCAATCACTCCACATACTGATTTTGAATCAGAAGTGTATATTTTAAGCAAAGATGAAGGTGGTCGTCACACTCCATTCTTCAAAGGTTACCGTCCACAGTTCTACTTCCGTACAACTGACGTAACAGGTACTATCGAATTACCAGAAGGTGTAGAAATGGTAATGCCTGGAGATAACATCAAAATGACAGTATCATTAATTCACCCAATCGCAATGGCAGACGGCTTACGTTTTGCGATTCGTGAAGGTGGTCGTACTGTTGGTGCGGGTGTTGTTGCTA
>NZ_LZHJ01000141.1:0-487 GCF_001690815.1 Gilliamella sp. GillExp13
CTATCTTTATCAAAATAAAGCGCGCTATGAACAATTCAAACCTTATCTAAGGCGAAAAGGCAAAGCCTATAGGCATTGTAAGGCACCGAGTATTAAAGAAGGAGACCGCCGTTATAAACGGTCAATTAAACAACGTCCAAGTTATGTAGAAAGCCGGAAAACGCAAGGACATTGGGAGGGAGATACGATTATTAGCTGTAAAGACAAGCAAGCATTGGTGACATTAGTTGAACGCAAAACAGGGCTAGTATTAATTGGGCGCCTCAATCAACGTACCGCCTCCGAAACGAGAGATATGATAATAAAATTGCTAACGCCGTTTGAAAAAATGGTTAAAAGCATCACCTTTGATAATGGGATGGAATTTAATTATCATCATGCTATTGAGCATTATTTAAATACTACCGTGTACTTTGCGGAGCCTTATAAAAGCTGGCAAAGAGGCACAAATGAAAACACCAATGGCTTAATACGTCAGTTTATACCT
>NZ_LZHJ01000142.1:0-7389 GCF_001690815.1 Gilliamella sp. GillExp13
GCTCAGCTCGGCAAACATCTGCTTAAGTTTGCGGTTTTCAGCCTCCAGCTCTTTTAAGCGTTTGATATCCGAAGTTTCCATGCCGCCGTATTTTTCCCGCCATTTATAAAAAGTTGAATTACCCATACCATATTTACGGCAGAGTTCCTTGACAGGAATACCTGCTTCAGCTTCTTTTAAAATAGCGACGATTTGATGTTCAGTCATTTTTTTCATCATTAAATCCCCTTTTACTTTTATCATAGAGAATTTTCTACTTTTTTGCTGTACTATTTTAGGGGAGAGTTACAGTCAACAGGTAATCATATCCAACGACAAATAGGTGCAGGATTTCTTACGGAGTGGTATCCAGGTATGGGTTCTATAGAATTCCCCTCCTACATTTGGACGAGTGACACTGTGGGAAGCAATCAGTTTATAGCATCGGCGAACCAAGGTTATGTTTATAACGATCCTCCGAACTACCCATATTCTGCTATCTGTACTACACCTTAAAGAACTAAGCCGCTGCTTAATGGAGCATCGGCTGGCAAAACCAGTTGGCCTTAAGCTTTAATAACTTAAAACCAAAAAACGCCCCGACTAATAAGATTTAAAAATTTGCGCTTTTGTTATTAACCAGTTGTTATTAAACGACTGTTATTAAATAATAAAAGCGCTTTTCTTGAAAAATAAAGTCACAATAATAAAAAAAAATTAATCTATAAGTTTTCGATTTTAATTAAAAATATAGATTGGACTATGAAAGCAAACAGTCTGTTTATACTTAAATTAGAGTAACACATTTTTCGAAAATAACCGTTTTAGGCGTGGTACAATAGGGTACTTTAAAATCGCTGGCTGTAGTAGCAAGGCAAAAAATTTTAATTACTAATAAAAATCCATTTGCCGAAAAAACTCGTTATTGTAGATCAATAACCCATGACGGTGATTGGAAAGGTTGCTCGAAAAAAACTGCATCAATTACTATTATTAATAACTATAACTATCAAAAAAAGCTGAACATTGTTAAATGCTCAGCACTGAGTTTTCTATACATCAAATACTTAACTTAATTTTTATAGTGGTATATTAGTTTATTAAACATTTTAGATTTGCTTTCTAACATATAAAAAATATGCTTCTTTTCGATAATATGTTTATTTTTAATGATATTGGATAGATTGTTCACTTTGCTCATCGTGTACTAAAAGTAGACAAGTATCACTTAATGATACGGCTTTTTGTAAGCGTGCTTTGTCTTGTTCATTAAGGTTGTTGATACAAGCAACTACATAGCTACAGGTTTTGTATTGTAAGGCTTTTTCAATGATTGATACTATGTTTTCATTATTTAAATTTGCTAGATGAATCACTTTGTGTTTATCTAACCCTGCAGTATTAACCCATGAACGTTTTAACATTGGTCGGTCAGAAAGCCATAATTGCCATTTTTTAGCCTTATTAAGTGATTTTAATAAAGGGCGTTGTTGTTGCAATACTTGTTGAAAAGGGGACTCAAAATTAATAGCCATAAGTTGTTGTGTTGAATGTTCAATAAGCATAATAGCCTCCATACTGTTCTTTTGTACAGTGTATATTAGTACAGTGTTTTGGGGTTGTAAACTCTATTTATGATTATTTTTTATGTAATTTATTAATTGAATTATTTTAAGATCTCAAATATTGATACGATAAAATACCTAAATATGTCATTAAAACTGAACCAATCACATGAATCAATATTGTTGCTAACCCCCAAAATATTCGATCTTCTAGTAAAAAGTTAACGACTTCGACAGAAAAGGTTGAAAAAGTTGATAAGCCACCACAAAAACCTGTTATTACCAATAACCGCCATTCAGGAGAAAGGTTAGAGTGATTAAAAAAGGCAATTGCAAAGCCGATAATATAGCCAGCAACTAAATTAGATAGCAATGTACCTAGTGGAATAGTAAAAGCAATAATATTGAGTTTAAGAGATAAGAACCAACGCATTAATCCCCCAGCTACTGAACCGACTGAAATGGCTAAAATCAGTTTTAACATAATGATATATCCTTGACTATACTCTGAAATATGAATTTGTTATCGCTATAGATAATAAGTGATTGGAAAATATGTAAAAGATCATACCAGTAGAAAATAGAAATAGGAAATCTTAATCAAATTGAGATAGAATATTCAATATTAAGAAAAATTGAGGTATCTCTATGTTTACAGGTATTGTTCAAGGTGTTGGTCAAATTATTGATATTGTTGATCAAAATAAATTAAGAACATATAAAGTTAAATTACCGTATCACTTAACTAATAAAATTGAAATAGGGGCATCGATTGCCAATGATGGATGTTGCTTAACTGTAACGGGGTTCGATAAAGATATTGTGTCGTTTGATATTATGGAAGAAACCCTTGTATTAACGACATTGAGCGATAAAAAAATCGATGATTTTGTGAATATTGAGCGTAGTGCAAAATATGGTGACGAAATAGGTGGTCATGTGATGTCTGGGCACATATCTTGCACAGCAACTATTGTTGATATTCAAAAAACTGCTACAAATTGTGAAATGACGTTACAATTGCCGAAAAATTTTATGAAATATGTATTATATAAGGGTTTTATTGGCATTGATGGCGTTAGCCTAACAATTGGGCAGGTAAAAGAAGATCGTTTTGCTATTCATTTAATCCCTGAAACATTAGCTATTACCACGTTAGACGCTAAAAAAGTCGGAGATAAAGTTAATATCGAAATTGATTCCCAAACTCAAGCTATTGTTGATACAGTTGAACGGGTATTAGCAGCAAAAGATTGATAATATTTAATTTTGATTCTCGATTAATTTGAGAAAAATATTGGAAGTTCAATGGGATAGGCATGATATTTGGCTTGTGAGTGTTGATAAATAATATTATGATTGGTTAATGTTGTTTGAATATGCTTTTCAACGTGGTAATTAGGATATTTACCCTCTGTAATCATAACTATAAGAATATAAGATGGATTAAGGATGATGTCAAAAGTACGATCAATTTTGTCATGAATTATTATAGTAAAATCATCTAACTTAGCTTTAGCAATACCACTATCATTTTTATATGTAAATGTACAGTTAAAGGCTTTCGTAAGTTTGGCTAATAGCTGTTGAAATGAGCAATTCTCATCAATTAACAACCTTAACCATTTTGGGGGAGTGTTCATCTGTTCCTGCTTAGTACTATTACTTTGCGATTAATTTAAGACTAAACTGGTAAAAATATTTGCCAGTTTATTAATAATATTTATCAATTTTAATCTTTTTGAGAAGGAATTGTTAGACTAATCTCATTTTTTATTATCTAAATAGTATTACTAAACGATTATTTCAAATTGAAGGTAATTTTGAAAGTGGTTGGTGGTGTTGCTATTTACTGATTTGTTAAAGCTTTTATGCATATTTTTACATGAGGTTAGGTTTTCTGTTAAATTTAAATTGCCATATAACAAATATGCGTAGATATTAATAGTATAATGTTTCGATCAAAATATAGTTTAACGAATTTCACTTCTCTTAAAAAAATAACAGCGCGATACATTAGTTGCGCTGTTATTGCTTATATTATTGTTAGTGTCGTTGAATTGATTTAAATCTTTCTGTCGTTTGTTTTAGTGCAATTTCTGTTGGTAAACGTTCCATTGAACTTGCTCCATAAAATCCATTACACTCAGGGCAATTTTTTAAGATATATTCAGCATCTTCAGGGGTAGCAATAGGACCACCATGACATAAAATAATAATGTCTGGGCGAACTGCTTTAGCCGCTTTTGCCCATTGATTGATTAGTGGCACACAGTCAGCTAGTTTTAATGCTGTTTCTGCACCAATACTCCCCCCCGTCGTTAGTCCCATATGAGGTACTAAAATATCTGCACCTGCTTTAGCCATATCGATCGCATTTTGTTCACTAAATACATAAGGTGTTGTAAGCAGATCTTTTTCATGTGCTTTGCGAATCATTTCGACTTCTAAAGCGTATCCCATACCTGTTTCTTCTAGGTTTGCTCTGAAGTTGCCATCAATGAGTCCAACAGTTGGAAAGTTTTGCACGCCAGCAAATCCCGTTTCTTTTAATTTATCTAAAAATTGGTCAAATTGACAAAATGGATCTGTGCCATTTACACCCGCTAGTACTGGCGTATTTTTAACTACTGGTAATACTTCTTTAGCCATATCCATTACAATTTCGTTAGCATTGCCATAAGCAAGTAATCCTGCTAATGAACCTCTACCTGCCATACGGTAACGCCCTGAATTATAGATAACAATAAGATCGATACCACCAGCTTCTTCACATTTTGCTGATAATCCTGTACCAGCTCCACCACCAATAATTGGTTGACCTTTAGCTATCATGTCGTGGAATTTTTTTAACAATTGAGTACGTTGATTACCCATAATATTCTCCAAATATTTATTTCATTATTTTTGTAAATTCGTTGATGATAAGATCACAAAACTGCGGTGAGTTTATATGATAAGGGGTTTTTATTAACTTTCTTTTTTGAGTTTGGATAAAGGTTTTTTCAAATTCATCAATAAATGCTTGATTTGCTTTTGGTGACCAAAAAGCACCACCTTCAATATCTAAAGCAGAAAAACCATCTTCAGGAATAATAAAAGTGACATAACCTTGGCATTGATTAAGTTTATTTGCTATCCAATTAGCCATTTTTTGATTTTCTTCTGGCGTTGTTCGCATTAATGTCACTTGTGGATTATGTGGATAAAATAGGCGATCTTGATATTTTTGAGGAATAGTATCAGGGCTTGCAAAATTCACCATATCAAGTGCACCACACGATCCAATATAAGGTACTTGGCTTCTTGCAATGGCACCAAAACGATCTTCATCGCAGGCTAAAACACCACCAAATAAATAATCACACACTTCCGTTGTTGTAATATCAATCACACCGTGCAATAAATGGCTATCAGCTAGTTTTTCCATTGCTTTGCCACCACTGCCTGTAGCATGAAAAACCAAACAATCATATTGCCCGTTTAATTTAGTTGATACAGATTGAACACATTTAGTTGTGACACCAAACATAGTTAAACCAATTGCAGGCTTATCTTCAATCGTATCTTGGGTTTTAAATAGAATTGAGCCAGCAATAAAATTAGCTGCATTGGTTAAAACTTTCCTAGATATGACATTAATTCCAGCAATATCAGTAACTGAATACATCATTGCAATATCACTTGCACCGATATAACCAGAAATATCACCAGATGCCATTGTTGATACCATTAGTTTAGGAATTCCTACCGCTAGTGATTGCATGGCTGGAGTAATTAATGCAGTTCCTCCCGACCCCCCTAAACCTAGTATGGCTTCTACATCGTTTTGAGTCATCAGAAACAATTTGAAAGCTTCGGCCATTGCAACAATTGCTTTACCTCTATCGCCACAAAAAACAGCCTGTTTACCGCCTGGATGGCAACTTGCTACGGTTTCTGCCGTGATAGTTGCTAAATGATTAAATTGATGAGATTGTGTAGAAACATCAATAATTTTGCAGTTGGGATTTTTTGAATCAAGAATATTTTTAATATAAACGATTTCTTGCCCTTTGGTGTCTAATGTAGTAACTAAATAAATTGTACTAGTTGATGCCATTTATTACTCCTAAATGAGTTAATTAGGTAAATATTTGTAACAAAAGGGTGATTAATTGTCATACATTATATATCAAAAATGAGATTTAAGTCTTATTTTTTTAGGAAATGATAAATTTTAACTAATTTATTAAAATGCAGTATCATATTTAAAATTACGATAAATTAAATATATTCCTAATGACTCAGCAAACTTTAGTATCGCACCCAACATATGTTGGCGTAAAAAAACGGACTTATGAGCGTTTAATTAATACTGCATTAGAAGCATTAGAACAGGGCTGTGAGCTTACCATAACTGAACTTGCTGATAAATCGGGTATATCCAGAGCAACGGCATACCGCTATTTTCCAACACAAAGTGCTCTAATTACAGCTGTGGTAGAAAGCTCATTAGAACCTATTTTTAGTTGGCAATCAAAAAAACAAAATGCAGAAGAAAGTATTAATGATTTTTTAGCTTTTGCTTTTCCTCAAATGCTAAAGCATGAAGGGGCGCTACGTGCAGCATTAAGGGTTTCATTACAACAGTGGGCAACAGAACGGTCATCATTATCACCACAAACCGAAAAATTGGTACGAGGTAATCGTAAAGAAACTCTTACAACAATATTATCTCCACTCAAAGCTGAACTACCAAATGAGCTTTATGATAAAGTAATTTATGCTATTTCAATTATTTACGGTTCTGAAACATTTATGGTGCTCAAGGATATCTGGGGACTTGATGATCAGAATGTAATATCATTATCACAATGGATAGCTAAAGCCATCATTCATCAAGCCAAAGAAGAAGCATCGAAAATTTGATTGGAGGTCAAAAAGTCTGTTCTTTAATTTTACTTATTCTTGTATATTAAAAAATCAATAAGTTTACAGGAAATGGATAACATAAAATATTGATTCATCTTTGTCTAAATATTTGAAGTAGGAAAACCCTAATGAAAAAACTTGTTTTTATCTTTATTTTTTGTCTTTGCGGTTGTGCAAATAAGCAAACGCAAATTTTGCCTAGTAATGACACAATTATAAAATTAAAAGTTGAAAAAAGTGTAGGGATTATTGCTGAATCAAAAGGAATACTCATATCAATTTACTAGTCCCGAAGCCATACTAGAACTTAAAAACTACCATCATTTTTTAGCTGAAAATAAAGATAATATTGAAAGTGTATCAATTACATTTTATCTAGACAATTTAAGTGATGAAATTATTGCTCAATATAGTAATTTTATTCCTGAGGTAAAGGTTTTTAAACAATAAAAAATTATTAGCAAAATATAAATCAAAATCGATTTTGAAAGATGGTTATTATCAAGTTCTATTTAAAACTTAGATTACACCATGAAGTGCAATTCTTCTTAGCTCCTTAGAATAAAAATCGGCAGGGCTTTTAAACTTATGCCGTTTTCTTGGGCGTGTGTTCAATAGATATTGTATTTTCTTTATCTCTTTGCCAGCTTTTATAAGGCTCCGCAAAGTACACGGTGGTGTTTAAATAATACTCAATAGCATGATGATAATTAAATTCGGTTCCATTATCAAAGGTGATGCTTTTAACCATTTTTTTAAACGGCGTTAGCAATTTTATTATCATATCTCTCGTTTCGGAGGCGGTACGTTGATTGAGGCGCCCAATTAATACTAGCCCTGTTTTGCGTTCAACTAATGTCACCAATGCTTGCTTGTCTTTACGGCTAATAATCGTATCGCCCTCCCAATGTCCTCGCGTTTTCCGGCTTTC
>NZ_LZHJ01000143.1:0-5146 GCF_001690815.1 Gilliamella sp. GillExp13
TGAAACGCTTCATCATCGTGATGATTTATCATCCTTAGCCCATTAATACGATAATTATTCCGCTGGCAATCATACAAATAACCTTTAGTCAGTTCATACCATGCACGTTCCAGTGCAACGTAAATAGGATAGTATTTTTGTCTTTTTTGACCATTTACATAAAAAACAGAATGAAAATGGATATGTTCATTCTGATTAAATTCCATAACAACAGCATACCCTATAATATCAAGTTCAAATTGCATAGCTTGATAAAGGAAGTACATTATTTCTTTTTTGGTTGTTTCAATATCAGTATTGAACTCATCATCTTTAGCATAATGAATGTCGATTCGAATCGGTAAAATTTTTGAGTATCTATCTTGTAGATTATTTAGGTGTGCAATGAGTTGATCATTGAGTTGTTTATTAATAGTAAAATTTTTATTTTGCATTTAGTTGCTCCTTATCAAATTAGAGTTATTTGATAAGGAGCAAGATTATTTTTTTACTGTTTTAGTAACTGATGGTTTACTCAGATAGTCTGTTATTGGTGTTATTTATCTAATAATTTTCTTTTATATAATAATATTAATTAACCTTTAATGATTATTTTTTTATCTTGTCTTTAGTCTCAATAAAACATCGAAAACATTCGATAAAAATTAATATTTGACTTTGTAAAATAGTGAAACGCTAACGTAAGAATCTTATTCTCATAAAACGATCAATTCATCAGAATATGAATGGGTGGAGATGAATACTGCATAATTATCTTATGATCAAACAACCAGCGTAATGTAAATAAATATTTACAAAAAGAATAAAGTAGTAACGGTATTAATTGAAAGTAATAGTACAAATAATGAACACATAATCACTTGGCAAGCAATTCTCTATAATCCTTGCAAACAAAGGCTTTAAAGCCATTTTATGGATACACGTCATTATCGAACCAAATGTATCCGGGTTTGTATCCGAAATCGTGCTTGATTTGGGGTGATTTCAGTTGAACTCGATTGAGTAGTGAATCTTAGTGAAAGTCTTATCTGAAAAGGCTTTAGACATAAAAAAAACTGCTAGAAGCAGGTCTTAGAATTTGGTGATTGGTGCCCGGACGCGGAATCGAACCACGGACACGGGGATTTTCAATCCCCTGCTCTACCGACTGAGCTATCCGGGCAACAATGGATGCACATTAAACACGATTAGTGATTATCAGTCAATCCCTTTTATAATATTTTTTTTAAAATATATATTGTTTGGTTGAAAAATAGCTAATCATCTTTATATTAAAAGATTATTTTTAATAAAATGTTTTTATCCTTATAGGAATTATATATGCGATTTGTTGGCTTTATTATCTTTTTTATTTATGTTTATTTTGAACTTACCTTTTTCATAGCTGTTGCTAATTCAATTGGTATTTTTCTTGCTTTAATTTGTATTATTGCAACATCTATTCTTGGTTTCTCGTTAGTTAAAACTCAGGGATTGAAAAATCTTAGTATTATGAAACAAAAAATAGCTAACAATCAAAGCTATAAAAATGAAGTAATTAGAAGTGTAGCTTTGCTTTTTGCCGGTTTTTTCTTGCTTATTCCAGGTTTTTTAACTGATATTTTAGGTGCAATCTTATTAATACCCCATGTACAAGATCATATCGTGGAATTTATTGTTCGAAAAATGCCAATAAGATCAAAATTTTCTTCATCACAAATGCATTATCAAGAGGGTGATATTATTGAGGGTGAATTCAAACAGAAAGATGATTAATAAATAACCAGTTAGACTTTTTTCTAAATTTGTTCTCTTGAAGAATTTAAAATAATCCCCATATATTGTGCACTACATTAAAAAAATCATAATTCTATGATTTCTGTTAATAATTATCTTAATTAAAAATTAGTGCTAGGAGATAACTAATGAAAATTCGTCCATTGCATGATCGTGTGATCATTAAACGTAAAGAAGTAGAATCAAAATCAGCTGGTGGTATTGTTTTAACTGGTTCGGCAGCAGGTAAATCAACTCGCGGAGAAGTTTTAGCTGTTGGTAATGGTCGCATTTTAGAAAATGGTCAAGTACAGCCGCTAGATGTTAAAGTAGGAGATATCGTAATTTTTAATGAAGGATACGGCGTTAAAACAGAGAAAATCGATAATGAAGAAGTGCTTATCTTATCTGAAAGCGATATTTTAGCGATTGTACAAGCATAACTGACAACTAATTTAATTTATATACAGAATTTAGGAGAAATACGAATATGGCAGCTAAAGATGTGAAATTTGGTAATGACGCTCGCGCCAAAATGCTTAAAGGCGTTAATGTATTAGCCGATGCAGTTAAAGTAACATTAGGTCCAAAAGGACGTAATGTAGTATTAGATAAATCTTTTGGCGCACCAACCATTACTAAAGATGGTGTTTCTGTTGCTCGTGAAATCGAATTAGAAGATAAATTCGAAAATATGGGTGCACAAATGGTTAAAGAGGTCGCATCTAAAGCAAATGATGCAGCAGGTGATGGTACAACTACTGCAACTGTTCTTGCTCAAGCGATTGTTAATGAAGGTTTAAAAGCTGTTGCTGCTGGTATGAATCCAATGGATTTAAAACGTGGTATTGATAAAGCAGTTGTTGCAGCTGTTGAAGAGCTTAAAAAATTATCTGCACCATGCGCTGATTCTAAAGCCATTGCTCAAGTAGGTACAATTTCAGCTAACTCTGATGAAACTGTTGGTACTTTAATTGCTCAGGCAATGGAAAAAGTAGGTAAAGAAGGTGTTATTACAGTTGAAGATGGCACTGGTTTACAAGATGAGCTTGATGTTGTTGAGGGTATGCAGTTTGATCGTGGTTACCTATCGCCATACTTTATCAATAAACCTGAAACTGCAACTGTTGAATTAGATAGCCCATATATTTTATTAGCCGATAAAAAAATCTCTAACATCCGCGAATTATTACCAGTGCTTGAAGCTGTAGCTAAAGCTGGTAAATCTTTATTGATTATTGCAGAAGATGTTGAAGGCGAAGCACTTGCAACATTAGTTGTGAATACTATGCGTGGCATTGTTAAAGTTGCAGCTGTTAAAGCTCCTGGCTTTGGTGATCGTCGTAAAGCAATGTTACAAGATATTGCAATCTTAACTGCGGGTACTGTAATTTCAGAAGAAATTGGTTTAGAACTTGAAAAGACAACTCTTGAAGATTTAGGTCAAGCAAAACGTGTTGTAATCAATAAAGACAACACAACTATCATTGATGGTGTTGGTGAGGAGTCATTAATTAATGCTCGCGTTGAACAAATTCGTAAACAAATCGAAGAATCAACTTCTGACTATGATAAAGAGAAACTTCAAGAACGCGTAGCGAAACTTGCTGGCGGTGTTGCTGTAATTAAAGTTGGTGCGGCAACTGAAGTTGAAATGAAAGAGAAAAAAGCTCGTGTTGAAGACGCATTACATGCAACTCGTGCAGCTGTTGAAGAAGGTGTTGTAGCCGGTGGTGGTGTTGCTCTTGTCCGTGCCGCAACTACTATTTCAGAACTTAAGGGTGCAAACGAAGATCAAAACGTTGGTATCAAAGTTGCGCTTCGTGCGATGGAAGCTCCATTACGTCAAATCGTTACTAACTGTGGTGAAGAAGCATCTGTTGTTGTTAATGCCGTTAAAGGTGGTAAAGGTAACTATGGTTACAATGCCGCAACTGAAGAATATGGTGATATGATTGCAATGGGTATTTTAGATCCAACTAAAGTAACACGTAGTGCATTACAATATGCTGCTTCAGTTGCCGGCCTTATGATCACAACTGAATGTATGGTAACTGATTTACCTAAAGATGATAAGGCTGACTTAGGTGCTACTGGTGGTATGGGTGGTATGGGTGGTATGGGCGGAATGATGTAATTCTTTTCGTCAGTACGAAATAAGCTTATCAATACAAACCACTCGTTTATGCGAGTGGTTTCAGATTGATGACAAAGAGCTCGCTTTTTGGCGAGTTCTTTGATCTAATAGAGAGGAGTCCATTATAAGAGGAATTCTTCTATGCTAAAAAAACCAACTCCAGCGACACCAGAAAAAATAGAGCAAATCTCGCTAGATGCGCTTGTCCCTCAAAATCATCTTGTTCGTAAAATAGCTAAAGTCATTGATTTTGAATTTATTCGAGAAGCGGTAGCACCACTTTATTGCCCTAATAATGGTCGTCCAGCAGAAGATCCGGTCAGACTGTTTAAAATCATGTTATTGGGGTATCTTTTCGGTATCCTCAGTTAACGTCGTCTGGTTCAGGAAATTCAGGTCAATTTAGCTTACCGCTGGTTTCTAGGAATGGGATGACGCCTCAACACTCAGCCAAAATCGTCGCCCTCGGTTTAATGACAGTGAAATCTATCAACAGATTTTTGATAATATTGTTGAGCAGGCCATTGCCAAAGGGTTGATAAGTGGTCGGGTTTTATATACGGACAGTACCACCTGAAAGCAAATGCCAATAAAGGCAAAGCACGTAATGAGCAACGTATTGTTGAGCCCAGTCAATATATTGATGCGCTTAATCAAGCCATCAACGCAGAAAGAGAATTAAACGGAAAAAAGCCTTAAAGCCATCGACGGTAGAGAAATACAAGGAGGTTAAACTCAGTACAACAGATCCGGACAGTGGTTTTATGCATTGGGAAGGCAAGCCTAAAGGATTTTTCTACTTAGATCACCGAACGGTTGATGGCAAACATAATTTAATTACCGATACCTATGTCACAGCTGGAAATATCATGATTCCCAGCCTTACATGGCTCGATTAAAACGCCAGTTAGAGCGGTTTGGCTTTAATCCGGTTGGTGTCGGTCTTGATGCGGGTTATTTTACGGCTCCCATTTGCCATTTACTGCTGGCAGAGCAGATATATCCGGTGTTGGGTTATCGTCGTCCCACCCATGGTGCGAATCCCATCAGAAAAAAGCAGTTTATCTATAACAGTCAAAACGATACCTATACTTGCCCAAACGGGCAAACATTAATATATAAAACTATTAGCAGGGAAGGTTATCGTCATTATCATTCTGATGCAACAACCTGCAAAGTCTGTCCGTTATTGTCACAGTGTACACAGAGTAAAAATACACAGAAAGTCATCACACGCCATATCTGGGAAGCAGA
>NZ_LZHJ01000144.1:0-1468 GCF_001690815.1 Gilliamella sp. GillExp13
AATTTATATGGTCAAGATATTACTAATTATGTGAAGGATAACTCAGATAAAGCATTAAATGGCTGTGATGCACCTTATCAATTGACGTTAGAAGTGGAAGATGTGAGCATTAAGACAGAATATGGTATTCCTTCTGAAAGTGATAAATTTACTGGAAATAGGCATACCTATTATCTTTATCCCAAAATGGATAAACCACAATTTTGTTATGCTATGCCTAATTTAGAATATGATTGGCATTCAAATGATATACCTTACGATGGTGCAGTTTCTTCTCTTAACGATCCGCATGGTGATTGGAATAAATATAGAGGGTTTTATGCTTATAATCCAGCGAATCCTGGAGCAAACTTTCCAACCACAGGCTCTCATAATTTATTTTTTTACTTGAGTGTTGCAGGAATGAAAGCGCAAGATATAGTAAATAAAAATGGTCGAACAATTTCGACGGGAGGGGTAACATTAACGTTAAATGCTGAAAATAAGCTACCTACAGGGCTTGTAAAAATTAACTTAACGGGTCCTAAGGAGAGTAATCCTGGTTCTTTTATTCCTTCAACATTTTATTTACACGATAAAAACAATGACCCATTGTATAATTTTAGATTAGAGCGTTGGTATGTCACTAAAAAAGGTGGTGCAGGGGGGTATCAAAATGCAGTAGCATTTTGTGATAACTTTAATGGTGGTGGATATCGTATGACCAAAGTACTTGATTTTACCAATGCAAGACGAAGTGGCAATTGGCAAAACGGTATCGCTGACTTGTTCTATAAAAGAAAAATTAGTTATAAAATGAATGGTTATTGGATGGGGGGATTATTTAGCGAATGGGGACGAGTGACTCAAATCTACTATAAAGATAGTGATTGGGAATTTTTTCAAGTTGGCGATCCTGCTTGGGGGGAGCTAAGAGGGTATTATTGGACATCAGATCTTATTGACTTTTATACTCGCGTTGTAGAGACAAATACAGGTGTTATTGGCGGTAGAGATCTTTCAGATCAAGACTATAGAGGAGCTTGCGTTACACCATAATTTTCTCTTCAATAATGACTATTTAAATAAAAATACTTGGTATTTTGTTTAAATAGTCGATTAAACTTTTTAGCTATAAAATATTTAGATTAATTTAACCATAAAGTTTATGCCCATTCATGATGAATAATTCTTACAATTTACATTTCTTTACAAAAAAGTCCGCCAAAAAACTAGCCAACTATTTCTTAAACGGCTATACTTTAATCGCTTTAGAAAGACAAGCTTATTAAATAAGCGATTAACCATAAAAAATCTAAATAAAACAAAATATTACTTGACAGGTGGAACAAAATGCAGTACCATTTTAGGCACAAGGCACAAGGCACAAGCACTGGCAAACTTATGTCTTAAATTTATCAAATAATCCTATTCGACAAGTTTTTACTCGAAGCTCATTTATATCATCGAAATTATCTCTCGAATTATT
>NZ_LZHJ01000145.1:0-789 GCF_001690815.1 Gilliamella sp. GillExp13
CAATTAAACAACGTCCAAGTTATGTAGAAAGCCGGAAAACGCGAGGACATTGGGAGGGAGATACGATTATTAGCCGTAAAGACAAGCAAGCATTGGTGACATTAGTTGAACGCAAAACAGAGCTAGTATTAATTGGGCGCCTCAATCAACGTACCGCCTCCGAAACGAGAGATATGATAATAAAATTGCTAACGCCGTTTAAAAAAATGGTTAAAAGCATCACCTTTGATAATGGAACCGAATTTAATTATCATCATGCTATTGAGCATTATTTAAACACCACCGTGTACTGGTATGTCCACACTTTTTAGTACCAAAAAGATAAGGTCATCGATTTCTTTTGTATTCAATCGGCGACTGGTAATTTAATGTTGAATGAAGTCGATTATAATTAAACCAATCCACATAGTGATTAAATTCCAATTTAAGTTGCGCCAGTGAATCAAAAATAGTATTTGACACAAATTCTGTTTTCACTGCTTTGAATGTGCTTTCTGCAATTGCGTTATCATAGGGGCAGCCTTTGCGACTTAAGGACCGTTTAATTCCAAATGCTGTTAAACATTCATCAATCAAATGATTATCAAACTCTTTTCCTCTATCAGAATGAAACAACTCAATCGTCTGTAAGTTCATTGGAATTTGACTCATAGCTTGCATGACCAGTGCCGCTGTTTTATGCCTGCCAGCACTTCGCCCCACTATTTCTCGATTACTGATATCAACAATTACACAAAGGTAGTGCCAACGTTGTTTAACCCTTACATAGGTTAAATCGGTCACCAATAT
>NZ_LZHJ01000146.1:0-22176 GCF_001690815.1 Gilliamella sp. GillExp13
GACGCCGAATAGGTCGAATCATGGCGAAAAATGGCTGGGTTTCGAAATACACCTGTAAAAAATATTGTATTCATACAGAAAAAAGCAATGAATCGCCGGTGGGGAATGAACTGAATCGAGAATTTAATATAGGTCAACCACGAAAGATATTGGTGACCGATTTAACCTATGTAAGGGTTAAACAACGTTGGCACTACCTTTGTGTAATTGTTGATATCAGTAATCGAGAAATAGTGGGGCGAAGTGCTGGCAGGCATAAAACAGCGGCACTGGTCATGCAAGCTATGAGTCAAATTCCAATGAACTTACAGACGATTGAGTTGTTTCATTCTGATAGAGGAAAAGAGTTTGATAATCATTTGATTGATGAATGTTTAACAGCATTTGGAATTAAACGGTCCTTAAGTCGCAAAGGCTGCCCCTATGATAACGCAATTGCAGAAAGCACATTCAAAGCAGTGAAAAGAGAATTTGTGTCAAATACTATTTTTGATTCACTGGCGCAACTTAAATTGGAATTTAATCACTATGTGGATTGGTTTAATTATAATCGACTTCATTCAACATTAAATTACCAGTCGCCGATTGAATACAAAAGAAATCGATGACCTTATCTTTTTGGTACTAAAAAGTGTGGACATACCAGATACCGACATCGGCCAATAAGCGTTGAATAAATTCAAGGTCACTTTCTTGCCACTGCGTAATAAACTCCCGCTCAGGGTAGCTATCTTTTAGCTCTAAACGGTAATCAATACCCGTTAAACCATGACTGCGTAGCACTTCTTCAACCACACTGACTACGCTTTGATTTTGAAATATCGCATTATGTTTTCCCATAGCCAACCGTGCTAAACACGAAGATAACACCACTTGATAATGGGCTTCATCTTTATTGACCGATAACTGACTAAACTCAGTAATCACCCCATGCAAGGTGCGTTTACTACTCAACGTAGGCAAGTCACTTAATGAGCGGATAGCGGAAGTTAATGGTTTATTGATAACAGGATTAAAGGAGAAGGTCGATTTTTGATTAAGAAAGGAATCAGGCGATAAGGTTTTATCAGTACTGGTAAAAGTAATCACATAACGCCAAGGCTGGTTTAACGACTCATCACCCTCAACATGTAAAACCGAAATCGCCGCGCCAGCCCGTCAACCGTTAAGGTATAGCGATTATGGCTAACCCCACTCAAACCCGCCATTAAATCCCTAAACCCGTCACCGAGTTGACTTAAAAGACGATTGACATGTTGTTCTCCTCCTTATATCCAATTTTAAAATCAGTCTGTCTATTTTAATTATTTTTTATATCTTATACTCAGCATTACTGAGTTCAAGGAACAGACATCTTATCTAAAAAGCATACACAATTTTAGTGTAAAATTTAATCTTTTTTTTAAATGTTAAATGAATATTGTTTAATATGAATAATTTCTGTTAATTAAGCCAGTAATTGACCGCTACTTAACCTTTTTATTGAATAAGTGATTTAAATAACCTGACTTTTGTTAATGTGTAGAAATTTGTACAACTAAAAATGGCAAGTTAGCTTAAACTGCAACTTATTGACAGCTAGTATATAATATAAAGAATAAACGTAATGTAGAGATAATTTTGATGTCTAGCCAAGATACACCTGCCCAAAATAAAATGTTAATAGACCGTTTTCTAGATTCATTGTGGCTAGAAAGGAACTTAGCTGAAAATACCATTGCTTCTTATAGACTTGATTTGTTGGCACTAAGTCAATCTTTACAACAACAAAATGTCACATTCCTAACAACTCAAACGTTTAATTTACAAAACTTTTTAATGCAACGAGTAGAAGATGGGTATAAAGCAAGTAGTTCAGCACGTTTGCTTAGTGCAACTAAACGTTTTTTTCAGTATTTATATCAAGAAAATTATCGCACTGATGATCCCTCTGCAGTATTATCATCCCCCAAACTTCCTAAAAAATTACCTAAAGACTTAACTGAATCGCAAGTCGATGCGCTACTAGAGTCGCCAAGCATAGAAGATCCCATTGAACTTAGGGATAAAGCGATGTTGGAAGTACTTTATGCCACTGGTTTACGCGTATCTGAATTAGTAAATTTAGAAATTAGCGATGTTAGCTTACGTCAAGGTGTAGTAAGAGTAATTGGTAAAGGTAATAAAGAACGCTTAGTCCCACTTGGAGAAGAAGCAATTTATTGGCTTGAATATTATTTTAAATATGCCAGAAATGATCTTTTAAAAAATGGACCTATTGATGTGCTTTTTCCAAGCCGATTAGGAAAAAAAATGACACGACAGACTTTCTGGCATCGAATTAAATATTATGCCATACTAACTGGTATAAATATTGATGCACTTTCTCCTCATGTGCTTCGACATGCTTTTGCAACACATCTTCTTAATCACGGAGCGGATTTGCGCGTCGTTCAAATGTTGCTTGGGCATAGCAGTTTATCAACTACACAAATTTATACACATGTTGCAACGGAAAGGTTAAAACAGTTACATAGTAAACATCATCCTCGAGCATAGGATTGACAAAAATAAGGATAATTGAATGAAAAAATTAGTTATATGTTTAGGCTTAGCGTTAATTTCAAGTTCAGTATTAGCAAGTAATAATGAAATTGCAAAATCTTTAGATAAATTCGGTTACGATAGCAAAGAATCAAAAATTTTTGATAGTCCAATTAAAGATTTTAAAAGCGTTAGCACGCCAGAAGGTATTGTATATGTTACTAAAGATGGTAAATACTTAATTCAAGGTTCTATTTTTGATTTACAAGGTGATGAACCAGAAAACATTGCTAACAGCATCAATCTTAGCCTAATAAAATCAATTGAAAAAGATGCCATTATTTATAAAGCTAAAAATGAAAAATACATTATTTCAGTATTTACTGATTATACTTGCCATTACTGTAAACTACTACATGAAAATATTGATAAGTATTTAGAAGCAGGTATTTCAGTTCACTATTTCGCATTCCCTCGTGCAGGTGCTGACAGTGATGTTGGCAAAAACATGCAATCTATTTGGAGCATGGCTGATCGCAAAGCTGCATTTGACAATGCATATAAAGGAAATACAATTTCGCCAGCAAGCAGTATGATACCTTATGTAACACAACAATTTAACGTCGGTAAAAAGTTAGGGATTGGCGGCACACCTGCAATTGTCTTACCTAACGGCCAACTTGTTTCAGGTTACGTGCCTGCAGATAAACTAATTGAATTTCTTGATCACAAAAACTAAATAAAAATTAGCAGTTATTGTTGCTAAAATGTAAATATAAAATGAAAACACATGTTAGCGCAAATGCGCTAACATATAAATTATGAAAAAAAGTAAATTAAAACATCGCAAATTACCTGAAGTACTTCCAGAATTTTCTGATGATATTCCGTTATTATTACAACGGATTTATGCATTGCGTGGTGTTACTAGCATGCAAGATCTTGATTACACCACACGCAATCTATGTAATTACAATAAACTAGATGGTATTGAAAAGGCAGTCGAAATTCTTTATTCAGTAATGAAAAATAATCAGCAAATCATGATTGTTGGTGATTTTGATACTGATGGTGCCACCAGTACTGCTTTAACCGTCAGAGCCTTAAAAAATATGGGGTACCAATTTGTTGATTATATCATTCCTGATCGCTTTAATGATGGATATGGATTAAGTGTTTCGATTGTTAAAAAAGCCATTTTACAAAATGCACAACTTATTATTACCGTTGACAATGGAATATCTGCTATTGAAGCTGTCGATTTTGCTAAGCAATCTGGATTGTCAGTCATTATTACTGATCACCATTTATGTCCTGAATTACTACCTAATGCCGACGCCATAATCAATCCTAATTTACCTAATTGTACATTTCCATCTAAGCATTTAGCTGGGGTGGGTGTAGCTTTTTACTTTATGTTGGCTTTACGTGCAAAATTACGGCAAGAAAAGTGGTTCTCCAACAATAAGTTAGCTGAATATAATATAGCAAATTTATTAGATCTAGTTGCTTTAGGCACTATTGCTGACGTGGTTAGACTTGATCATAACAACCGTATTTTAGTTCATCAAGGCATAAACAGAATACGAGCAGGTTATTGTTGTGATGGCATCAAAGCTTTATTACAGGTATCTAAAAAAGATCCTATTAATCTTACATCTACTGATTTAGCTTTTTATATAGCGCCACGATTAAATGCAGCAGGTAGAATGGACAATATGTCATTGGGAGTTGAATTACTACTTTGTGATAATTATGATTCAGCAATCAACAAAGCTATGGATTTGGATAATCTCAATAGTGAGCGAAAGTTAATTGAGCAAATGATGCATAAAGAGGCTTTATCATTCATTCAAGAAATTGAAAAACAAAATATCACAATTCCTAATTTACTCGTGTTTCATCATCCAGAATGGCATCAAGGCATTATTGGGATCTTATCTTCACGTTTAAAAGATAAATATCATCGACCAGTCATATCTTTCGCTTCAACAGAAGATGGTTTTCTAAAGGGTTCAGGACGTTCAATTAAAGGCGTTCATTTACGCGATCTTCTTGATGAATTAAATCAGAAAAATCCTGATCTAATAATCAGTTTTGGAGGTCACGCAATGGCTATTGGGTTAACTATTCGAGAAAAAGATTTAGGACGTTTTAAAAATAATTTTGAAACACTTTTAAATGAACGCGTAGAACCTGATTTGCTAGAACCAATTATTGAAACTGATGGCGGAATAGATAGCCAAGATCTTACTTACGAAATAGCTAAACGATTAAAAGAATCAGGACCATGGGGAGAAGGATTCTATACTCCCATTTTTGACGGTGAATTCATTATTCATCAACAGCGATTATTTTCAGATAAACACCTAAAACTAGTGTTAGAACCTCAAAACGGTGGTTCACTTATTGAAGGGATATTTTTTAATGTAAATAAACAACTATGGCCAGATAACTTGATAAAAAATGTGAAAATAGTTTACCATTTAGATGTAGATGAATTTCGTGGTAACCAAGCTCCACTATTAATGGTTAAACATCTATGGCCTCTCGCATAAACAATCAGAATCGATTATAATTACAAGGTTGCTCTGAATTTACATCTGTTTACCAATCAAATAAGCAATGGTTACCCAATACTATCGATATAAAGTTTATACAATGTTAAGGATTCAAAATGCATATTCATATTCTTGGAATTTGTGGCACATTTATGGCAGGGATTGCTTTGATAGCTCGCTCTCTAGGTCATAAGGTAACGGGTTCAGATAAAAATGTTTACCCACCAATGAGCACACTTTTACAAAAAGAACACATTGATATTATTGAAGGATATGATCCATCACAACTGATATCAAAACCTGATTTGGTCATTATTGGCAATGCGCTATCAAGAGGTAACCCTTGTGTAGAATATCTTTTAGATAATAACATTCCTTATATTTCAGCTCCTCAATGGTTACACGACAATGTATTGCGAGATCGTTGGGTCATAGCTATTGCTGGAACTCATGGTAAAACTACAACTGCGGGTATGGTCAATTGGATTTTAGAAAAGCAAGATTATAAGCAAGGATTCGTTATTGGTGGTGTACCGGGTAATTTTGATGTATCAGCAAGATTAGGTGAAAGCAATTATTTTGTTATAGAAGCAGATGAATATGATTGCTCGTTCTTTGATAAACGTTCAAAATTCATGCACTACTGCCCCAAAACACTTATCATGAATAATCTAGAATTTGATCATGCAGATATTTTTGATGATCTCAGTTCTATTCAAAAACAATTTCACCATTTGGTTCGTTTAGTGCCCAGTAATGGATTAATTATCACACCACAAGAGGATGTAAATTTAAAACAAGTATTAGCTAAAGGTTGCTGGAGTAAAAAAATATTTACAGAATCAGAAAACGGCTGGCTAGCACAACGTATGAATAATGATGCGAGTCATTTTGCGGTTTACTTTAACAATAAAAAAGTGGGTGAAGTAAAATATTCATTAGTTGGCGAACATAATATGCATAACGCACTAATGGCAATTGCTGCCGCCCATAATGTAGGTATTGATCCTGTTGATGCTTGTTTAGCACTAAGTTCTTTTGTCAATGCTAAAAGACGGTTAGAACTTTATGGTGAAGTTAATAATATTGAAATCTATGATGACTTTGCCCACCACCCAACTGCAATTTTAGCCACATTAGAAGCATTACGCAGTAAAATAGGAGCTAATCGTCGCATTCTAGCCGTACTTGAACCACGCTCAAATACGATGAAATTAGGAGTATCTAAAGATGAACTAGCCCCATCACTTGGTCGAGCTGATGAAATTTTTATATTCCAACCAGAACAACTACCTTGGCTAGTGGCTGATGTGGTTGATGCTTGTATTCAACCCGCTTACTGGAGTGGTGATATCGATTTGTTGGTTGAAATGATCACAAAATCAGCTAAACCAACCGATGCAATTTTAATTATGAGTAATGGCGGCTTTAATGGTATCCATAAAAAGATTTTAGAAAACTTAAAGAAGAAACAAATAAAAAACTAAGAACAATAACCGCTAGTCTAAAAATAATATAAATAGCAATATGATATATGCCACATCATGTGGCATATCAAACAAAAAGAACATTTCATGAATGAAACTACCGACATGATTGCTATGCTATGTCGCAGAATAAAATTAGCCAGAATTGAGAAAAATTTATCCCAACTAGAACTTGCGCAAAAATCCGAAATAGGCATTGCAACAATAAAACGTATTGAACAAGGCGAATCAATTACATTACAAACATTAATTTCTGTCCTTCGTGGATTAGGAGAACTTGATCAACTTAATAATTTACTTGCCTATAACGAAGTTATCCATATTGCCTCAGCAAAACAACCAAAACGAAAAAGAAAACAACGAAAAGTAAAAACTGAACGGGTAGATGTACTAACAGAAAATGATTTCTTGCGCTCTAAAGTTAACACCATGCACTGGAAACATTAAATACAATCTAATGTTTCGCCGATTTTGCAATCGGCGAATTCGACAGAAAAATAGCAACAACCTAATTACAATGAACCGTAATTGCTAGCCCTCCACGCGACGTTTCTCGATATTTTGCATTCATATCCTTTCCTGTTTCATACATCGTTTTAATAACTTTATCTAAAGATACTTTTGCTGCAGTAATTCGTCTTAAAGCCATTCTTGTCGCATTTATCGATTTTACTGCGGCAATGGCATTGCGCTCAATACAAGGAACCTGAACTTGGCCTGCAACTGGATCACAAGTCAATCCTAAGTTATGCTCCATTGCTATTTCTGCCGCCATGCATACTTGTTGAGGATTACCGCCTAAAAGCTCAGCAAGTCCTGCCGCAGCCATAGAACAAGCAACGCCAACTTCCCCTTGACATCCCACTTCTGCACCAGAAATAGAGGCATTTATTTGATAAAGTTGTCCTATTGCGCCACAAGTTAGAAAGAAACGAATATAAATATCAGGTGTAACTGGATTAATAAATTTATCATAATAAGCAAGCACAGCAGGTATAATGCCACATGCACCATTTGTTGGCGCAGTAACTACCCGTCCTCCTGCTGCATTTTCCTCACTAACTGCAAGCGCAAACATATTTACCCAATCAATAATCACCATTGGATCACTAATAATTTTATCTTTAGTGGTAGACAATTGACGGTATAACGAAAACGCACGGCGAGGAACTTTAAGTGGTCCTGGTAATAGCCCTTCTGTATTCATGCCTCGTTTGATACATTCCAAAATAGTTTGCCCTACGCGAGAAAAATAGGATTCAATTTCTTCATAAGAGTGTATTTGCAACTCATTTTTCATCATAATACTAGAAATTGATAATGAGTTATCTTCACAATGTTTTAATAATTGCTCAGCTGAAGCAAATGGATAAGGAAATTTTACTGAATCCTGCTCTTGTTGACCAAACTGCTCTTCTTCAACAATCTGACCACCGCCAACAGAATAATAAGTTTTCTGAAAAACTAATTTATCGCCGCTATATGCACTCAAAGTAATACCATTTTCATGTAATGGTAAAAATTTAGAATGAAACACCATACAACTTTCCAACGGAAAATCGATTTCATAACGATCATTGTAAATAGATAACCGCTGAGTTTGGCTAAGTTTTTCGATAACACTTGGAATACTATCAATATCAACAGAATCAGGTTTTTCGCCAGCTAATCCCATAATAATAGCAATATCTGTTTGATGACCTTTGCCTGTTAACGACAAAGAGCCATAAACATCAGCCACAATTTTTGTTACTGACGCCATCATGTTATTACTGATTAGCTGATCTATGAATGCCTTCCCTGCCCTCATTGGTCCTACTGTATGTGAGCTTGAAGGTCCAATGCCAATTTTAAATATTTCAAATACCGAACTCATATTTTTCCCTTTTGATGCAAAACTTAAATTAATACTGCTATCCTAGTGATATCTTTACGAATTAACTTTTGCTAATAAAATAGCCAATAATCATCTTGCCACTTACCTCATACTGATACCTAGGTATCACTTTTGAGATTATGAAAATAAGTTTTAATACCCATTAATAGTTAATTCTTGCTATATCGGTAGATTATTTTACTAGTAGCTGTATTTACCTACCAACGAATGCCAGTAGGTTTTATATATTAAATAAACAAGTAAGTGGTAATTACCCATGAATTAAATTTTTATAATAAATTATAGATAGCGGCTGAAATTGCAACTAATCCCATAACAACAATAAACACATTACTTAACCTTCCTTTATATTTTGCTAGTACAGGTAATTTATGAATTGCATACATTGGCATTAAAAACAACAACACAGCTAAAATTGGGCCACCAAGTGATTCAATAAGGCCTAAAATACTTGGATTTAATGTTGCAACCCCCCAAGCAGTTACAAACATAAAGGCAATAGCTAATTTATCAAGTTTGTTTTCTGAAATTGTTTTATTACGGCTACGCAAAAATTTATTAACAACACCATTAAACCCTTCTTTACCACCTAGATAGTGACCTAAAAACGATTTAGCCATTGCAATAAATGCAATTGGAGGACCAATATACTCAATAACAGGTGAATTAAATCGATTAGCCAAATATGACAACGTTGAGATATTTTGAGCTTTTGCATCTAAAAGTTCAGCAGGCGACAAGCAAAGCGCACAACTAAAAACAAAAAACATCACTGTTACAACCATCATGATATTGCTTGCTGCAATAATTCTAGTACATTTAGGTTCAGCATAAACGTCACCATATTCTTTACGTTTAGCTACCGCTAAAGATGAAATAATTGGTGAATGATTAAAAGCAAAAACCATAACAGGAATAACTAACCAAAGTGTCATTAAAATACTTTGTCCTCTATCACTATTACCAAAAGACAAATTGGTAAAAATCTCACCATTCCACTCAGGAATTAAAAATAACGCTAAAATCATTAAAACTGCAATAAATGGAAAAACTAATATTGACATAACTTTAACAATAAGTTCTTCGCCAAAGTGAACAATTGACATTAAAAATGCAACTAAAATAAATGAAAGTAAAGCTCGTGGTAATGACTCCATTCCTAATTGATGAACCATAAAGCTATCTACTGTATTTGTAATACCAACGCTATATACTAATAATATTGGGTAAATTGCAAAAAAATAAAGTACAGTTATCCAGTTTCCTGCTGTGCGACCAAAAGCCTCTTCAACAACAACGGTAATATCGCCATCGCGACTTTTACCTGATAATACAAATCGACACAACGCTTGATGAGCAAAAAATGTCATAGGAAAAGCAAGAACCAACATAACTAGCAACGGAATTAACCCACCGACACCAGCATTAATTGGTAGAAAAAGTACTCCAGCACCAATTGCTGTACCATAAAGGCTAAGCATCCATAACGTATCACTTTTTCGCCATTTAGGTAATTTTGATTCTTTACATGAATCTATTACATTTTCGTTAGTCATTAACGTACTCATTTTGAACTACTCCTCAATCTAAAATTCTGCGCATATGATATCAATTTAATAACTTTTACAAAGTGATCTTTATCACACAAACAACAAAAAATTAAATATAATCAACATGATGAAAATATCCAATTTGATACCTAGCAAAATAAAAATTAATAAAGTATTAATATTGATACAAAAAGTAAAACATACTGCCATTCTATAGCCAAATAATCTGTATTTAGCGACTATAATTTAAAAACATACTTTATTAATGCTGAGTTGAAGGTATTACAAGAATTCCATATTAAAAATAACAATAAAATTACTTTAGTGTTACGCTTGGTACTGCTAAACTAGCTCACATTTTTATCATACATATTTATAAATAAATTTTTTAGGATAAATTTATGCGAACCAGTAAATATCTTCTTTCTACGTTAAAAGAAACACCTGCTGATGCTGAAGTCATTAGCCATCAATTAATGTTACGTGCAGGCATGATCCGCAAAGTGGCTGCTGGATTATATACCTGGCTTCCCACTGGTTACCGCGTACTTAAAAAAGTAGAAAATATTGTCCGTGAAGAAATGAATAAAGCCGGTGCAATAGAAGTATTAATGCCTGTTGTACAGCCTGCTGATATTTGGCAAGAAAGCGGACGTTGGGAACAATATGGTCCAGAATTATTACGTATTAAAGATCGTGGCGACCGTGATTTTGTTCTAGGCCCAACTCATGAAGAAGTCATTACAGACTTACTACGTAATGAAGTTAGCTCATATAAACAATTACCACTTAACGTGTATCAAATTCAAACCAAATTTCGAGATGAAGTACGCCCTCGCTTTGGTGTGATGCGTTCACGTGAATTTATTATGAAAGATGCATACTCTTTCCATACTACACAAGAATCATTACAAGAAACTTATGATGAGATGTATAAAGCCTATAGCGCAATTTTTACACGTGCAGGTTTAAACTTTAGAGCGGTGCGTGCTGATACAGGATCAATTGGTGGCAACTGGTCACATGAGTTCCAAGTATTAGCCGACAGTGGCGAAGATGATATTGTTTTTTCAACCGAATCTGATTATGCGGCTAACATAGAAATGGCTCAAGCATTAGCACCGACACAAAAACGCACTGAACCTACAAAAGCAATGGAGTTAGTCGATACTCCTAATGCCAAAACTATTGACGAATTAGTCGAGCAATTCAATTTGCCGATTGAAAAAACTGTAAAAACCTTGATGGTTAAAGCCACGAAAGAGAGTGGCCATCAATTAGTAGCTTTACTGGTTCGAGGTGATCATACATTAAACGAAATCAAAGCCGAAAAAATCGATATCGTTGCCTCACCACTAGAATTTGCAACCGAAGAAGAAATCCGTACGATTGTGAATGCAGGGCCAGGCTCATTAGGTCCAATTAACTTAAATATGCCAGTTATTATTGACCGTGACGTGGCTGTGATGAGCGATTTTAGCGCTGGTGCCAATATCGATCATAAACACTATTTTAATATCAATTGGGAACGTGACACTGCTTTACCTCGCATTGACGACATCCGTAATGTGGTTGAAGGAGATCTTAGCCCTGATGGCAAAGGCACATTACAAATTAAACGAGGTATTGAAGTGGGACATATCTTCCAACTTGGCACAAAATATTCACAAGCAATGAAAGCAACAGTCCAAGGTGAAGATGGACAAAACCACGTTATGATTATGGGTTGTTACGGCATTGGAGTAAGCCGAATTGTAGCTGCTGCAATTGAACAATGTCATGACGATCGTGGTATTGTATGGCCAGAAGCGATTGCTCCATTTAGCGTTGTCATTATTCCAATGAACATGCACAAATCCGAAAAAGTTCAAGCAACAGCCGAAAAGCTTTATGCTGATTTACAAGCTGCTGGCATTGAAGTTTTATTTGACGATCGAAAAGAGCGCCCTGGCGTGATGTTTGCTGATGCGGAACTAATCGGGATCCCTCATACTATCGTAATTGGTGAACGCAACCTCGATAATGGAGAAGTGGAATACAAACACCGTTCAGGTGGTGATAAAGTAATGGTGAAAGTTAACAACATCATTGAATTTATCCAAAACCGCCGTCAAAAAGCATAATAAAGCCACTCATAAAAATCAAAATAACAACAACAAATTAATCCAGTTGTTGTTATTTTACCAATTCAAGAATAGGTATTATTATTCGTAACACATGTTACATCAAATAAGTTAAACCTCTAATTATAAATTCAAAGTGATATTGTTATTTTTTTCAGCTAGAATAAATCAACGCAACTCTTATTTTAATTGGTTAGAATAATGTTAAAAAAAACAATCGCATTGATATTATCCACCTCATTATTATTACAAAGTACATCTATCGTTTATGCTGATAATATCAACCTCCCCGATATTGGTACTGCGGCAGCTACAACGCTTAGCATTGGCCAAGAAATTGAAATAGGCGATTATTATATGCGAATGTTACGAGCAAGTGCTCCCATAATAAACGACCCTGTTTTAAACCAATATATTAATGATCTAGGCAAAAAATTAGTATCAAAATCAGAATCAGTAAAAACGCCATTTCATTTTTATATTATGAAAAGTGACGTACTTAACGCATTTGCTTTTTTTGGTGGGAATGTCGTCATTCATTCTAAACTAATATTAGACACCGACAATGAAAGTCAATTAGCCTCTGTTATATCTCATGAAATTGGCCATGTCACCCAACGCCATTTAGCCAGAGCAATGGAAAACCAAAACCGTAATAGCCCTTATGTTTGGGGTGCAACATTAGGCTCTCTACTACTAACATTAGCCAATCCCGAAGCTGGCATGGCGGCGATGACAAGTACCATGGCAGGATCAGCTCAAAATATGATTAGTTTTACGCAAAGTAATGAACAAGAAGCCGATCGTGTTGGTTTAAGAACGCTTGCTAAAGCAGGGTTTGATCCTTATGCTTCATCAGAGTTTCTACAAAAACTTGCCGATCAAAGCCGATTTAGTAGTAAAGCTCCCGAAATTTTACTTACTCACCCATTACCTAACAGCCGATTAACCGATATTCGAAATCGTTCATTGCAATATAGCAAAAAAAATGTATCTCCGTCATTAAACTACTATTTAGCGAAAGCTAGATTGGCCATATTAATGGCTAAAAATAAAAATACCGCAAAGCTATTACTTGAAGATTATAAAAAACTAAACAATGAACAAAGTAAGACAGCTATTATTTATGCTAATGCTTTAGTAGATAATCTAAGTGGAAATAATCAAAAAGCCAAACAACAACTACAGCCATTATTAGATAGTGATCCCAATAATATTTGGTATATTGATTTAATGACTGATATTGATTTAGCGCTCAACAATAGCAGTACTGCAATCACTCGCCTACAAGCAGCATTAAAAAAAGCACCAAATAGTTCTGCATTGCAACTAAACTTAGCTAATGCGTATATAAAAAACAAAAACTATCAACAAGCCGTAAGCTTGTTACATCGCTATACTTTTGACCATAATGATGACTCAAATGGATGGGAATTGCTCGTCACTGCTTACGGAGGATTACATGCAAGAGCAAAAGAAATGAGTGCTAGAGCGGAATTAATTGCATTAGAAGGTCAATTTCAACAATCCATTCAACTACTACAAAATGCTAAGAATCAAACAAAAGGCGATCAGACAATGATTTCTAAAATTGATGCAAGAATTAATCAATTAAAACAGCTACAAAAACGTTATGCAGCTTATAAACGATAATTTTATTAACAAAACCTTCTCGACTAATTATTTACACAACCACTAGTCGAGAAGATAACAAAATACTTATTTATCAACTAAATGATCCACATTATTGAAAAATTTTACAGTAAATATCCCTTCAGATTGATCATTACCTTGCTTATAATTAACCACACTAATGCTAGTATTTAACATTCGAGGAAAATAATCCTCATCACGATGTAAACGCCAATCACCACCATTTAAAACACAAAGTAATATACGTAATACCGTTCCATGTGACACAACCAAAATATTACCCGTATCTTGAGGTGCATTTTTTACAATAGTATTTAACCCCTGCTTCATACGCGAAAGGATATCAAGATAATTTTCACCTTGATTGACCGAAGCATCAAAATTAGCAGGATCTGTCAAATAAGTAGTAAATTCTGGAAACTCCTTTTTCAATTGAGGGACTTTCTTGCCTTCCCAAATGCCAAAATCCATCTCACGCAAATCAGCAAGCTCAAAAGTAGGAATAACTATATTATTTTCTTTAACAATATAATCTCGAGTTTCCATAGCTCGTTGTTGTGTACTTGAGTATGCTTGCATAAAAGGAACATTTTTTAAATGTTGTCCTGTCACTTTAGCACCCAAAATACCTTGATCTGTTAAAGGTGAATTTTGAGAACCTTGCATCTGATCTTTAATATTCCACTGCGTTTGACCATGTCTAATTAAATATAAATTAATATCTTTCATTCGTACTAACTACCTTTTTTATTTTAAGATTCTGTTTTTTCATATTTATCTTTTCTTAGATACGACAAGCAAGCCTGCAAAACATCATCCATTGGTGCATTTAATTGCATCTCTTGCAAACTTTTAGGATGAATAAACCTTACACTTGCTGCATGTAAAAATAAACGATTAAGCTTAGTATCAGCTAATAACGCATCAAATTGTCTATCGCCATAACGATCATCAAAAGCAATTGGATGACTAGCGTATTGAGTATGTATGCGAATTTGGTGTGTACGCCCAGTAACAGGGCTAGCTTTAATCAAAGTGGCAAAATTGAAACGCTCCTCAACTTTAAAGCGCGTTTCAGAAGGTTTACCCTCTTTATCAACCTTCACCACACGCTCACCGCTTTTTAATACATTTTTAAGCAGTGGGGCTTGTATCACTTTACATTCAGAAGGCCAATTCCCCTTAACAAGCGCCAAATAATTTTTTTGCATTTGCTTAAGGCGCAACTGCTCATGTAATGCTTTTAGTGCTGAGCGTTTTTTAGCAATCAATAACACGCCCGATGTTTCGCGATCTATGCGATGCACCAACTCTAAAAATTTCGCTTCAGGTCTTAAGGCGCGTAATCCTTCAATCACGCCAAAACTTAGGCCACTACCGCCATGAACAGCAATACCTGATGGCTTATTAATTGCCAACATTACCTCATCTTCATAGATGATTGCCTTTTCTAAATCAGCGACTTTATTAAGCTTGGTCGAAATTTCTGGTGTAGATTTTTCAGTCATACGAACAGGAGGGATACGAATCTCATCGCCAATGTTTAATTTATATTCAGGTTTAATCCGTTTTTTATTAACACGAACCTCACCCTTTCTTAAAATGCGATAAACCATACTTTTTGGTACACCTTTTAAATAGGTGATTAAAAAGTTATCAATACGCTGTGTCGCATTTTCCTCAGAAATAGTAACAAATGAGACTTGTAGTTTTGTATGTGGAACCGTTGAGTGCATAAGGAATGATTAATCCGCCGTCAATAAATAAAATCGTTTTACATTACTTAAAAATAAACTACACTATCGTAATAAAAATAAGATAGATTATATTCAATATAATTAAAGAAAAAAGATTATAGCGAAATCTGAGGGAATAAAATAGTATGTTATCATTGCTTAATCAATACTCGCAAGCTAGATTGGCTTGGCTCTTATTGTTCTTTTCTACTTTTGCTTTTGAAATAACCGCACTTTATTTTCAACATGGTTTAGGACTAGCGCCTTGTACTCTCTGTATTTATCAGCGTTGCGCTATTTTTGGTATCATGTTGGCGAGCATAGTTGGAATAATTGCCCCTCGCAATGTTATTGTTCGATTGATAGGTATTTTCATTTGGCTTTTTAGCGCCTATAAAGGCTTTTCATTAGCAACATTTCATGCTCATCTACAATTTGAACCTAACCTAAATGACACTTGCTCAATTAACGTACAATTTCCTGCTTGGCTACCATTAGATTCGTGGTTTCCTAGTATGTTTAATGCTTATGGTTCATGCGCCGATAAAATTTGGACATTTCTAACAATTGAAATGTCACAATGGATGATTATTATCTTTGCTTGCTATCTTATTGTTGGTTTAGCTGTATTAATATCTCAGGTATTTCTATCCTCAAAAAACTCAATCTGGAGTAAATAACTTTATTTATAAAACTGGCACTTTTCGTTGAGTTTGTTAGAATGTGTGACAATTTTATTTTACAAAACGTCACACATAAATGCTTTTGGAATACCACCCACCTATTGAACCTTGGCTATCAATTTTGCATCAGGACGACCATATTGTGGTTGTAAATAAACAACCGGGTATTTTGTCGGTTTCAGGCAATAAACCTCAATTTATTGATAGTATTATTCACCGATTACAACAAAAATATAGCTACGTTGAATCCGTGCATCGGTTAGATATGGCGACCAGTGGTATCATGGTTGCCGCACTTTCTAAACTCGCCGATCGAGAGATAAAAAAACAGTTTCGTGAACGTATTCCTAAAAAAAACTATATTGCTGTTGTGCATGGGCATCTTGAACAAGATTCTGGTCGTGTTGAATTACCACTAATTTGTGATTGGCCCAATCGACCAAGGCAAATGGTCGATTTAGAAAATGGCAAACATGCGCTGACAGAATATCAAGTTATTTCACGCAATCCTGACAACACAACTCGAGTGAAATTATTCCCTTTTACTGGGCGATCACATCAATTACGGGTACATATGCAAGCCATTGGTCACCCTATTTTAGGCGATAAATTCTATGCCCACCCTGAAGCCTTTGCTATGTCAAAAAGGTTGCTATTACATGCTCAATTACTAACAATTAACCATCCTAAAACAGGCGAAAGTATGACGTTTAGCTGTGAACCTGATTTTTAAAAAAGCAGGAATATAAAATTAGCAATCGTTATATATAATCTACTCAAATCAGTAACAGATAACCAACTGATATAAAGGAAATTAAAATGCAAAAAATTGTTTTAGCAACGAATAATCAAGGTAAAGTCAATGAATTGCAAGCATTACTCGCTAATGCCGGTTTTGATATTATTGCACAAAGCCAATTTAATGTACCGGATGCCGACGAAACAGGTTTAACATTTATTGAAAATGCACTTTTAAAAGCAAGACATACTGCCAAATTAACTAGACTACCGGCCATTGCTGATGACTCAGGCTTAGCGGTCGATGCACTTGGAGGACAACCTGGGATCTATTCTGCTCGTTATGCTGGTGAACACGGTAACGACAAAAGTAACAATCAAAAATTACTTAAAGCACTACAAAATATCCCAAAAGAAAAACGCACCGCTTATTTTTATTGTGCGTTAGTTTTTATGAGACACGAAAACGACCCTACACCTATCATTTGTTTAGGAAAGTGGGACGGTTTAATTTTAAATGAAGAACAAGGTGATGGGGGATTTGGCTATGATCCACTTTTTTATGTACCAAAACTGGGGTGCACCGCAGCACAGCTAACAAAAGAACAAAAAAGCCAAATATCACATCGAGGTCAAGCTCTAAAACAATTGATTGAAAAAATTAAAACTGCTTAGCAAACTTATTTATACTCGAAATTGCATATCAAGAAGTAAACAGTATATACTTAATACATTAATGATATTGGAGTTAATATTGTGATTATAATGATAGTAAGTGGTCGCTCTGGATCGGGAAAATCAATCGCCCTACGCGCTCTAGAAGATATGGGATTTTATTGTGTTGATAATATCCCAGTTGCTTTATTACCTCAATTAGCCAACTCATTAAAAAACCACAACACTCCAGTTGCTGTTAGCATTGATATTCGAAATTTGCCGGAACAATTTGATTTTAATAACGATATATTTCAACGTTTACCCGAATCGGTGACACCTGAAATACTTTTCCTCGATTGTAGTCGTAATACGTTAATTCGACGCTATAGTGAAACACGACGAATACATCCATTAACCAATCAACACTATTCCCTTGAAGAAGCAATAGATCTTGAAGAAAAATATCTAGAACCTTTAAAATCAAACGCAAGCCTAGTTATAAATACCGATGACCTATCAGTACATGAACTATCAGACATATTAAGATCACGTATTTTAGGTAAAAAAGAGCGTGAATTAACCATTATTTTTGAATCATTTGGCTTTAAACATGGCTTACCCGTTGATGCTGATTTTGTATTTGATGTCAGGTTTTTACCTAACCCGCATTGGGAAGTGAATTTGCGCCCATTAACAGGATTAGATGAGCCGGTAAAAGAATATTTATTACAACACAATGAAGTATCCAATTTTATCTATCAGACTGCCAATTACTTAAATCAATGGCTACCTTTATTAGAAAAAAACAACCGCAGTTACTTAACCATTGCTATTGGATGTACTGGTGGTCAACATCGCTCTGTTTTCATTGCTGAACAATTGGCCTCATTTTTTAAAGCACAAAACAAACAAGTAAAAATTCGCCACCGAACTTTAGAAAAAAAGTAATGACTATTCTTCTTCAATTTTAAAATTCGATATTTCCTCAATGCGTTTTTTACATTTTCCAAAAATGTCTTTTAGTGTAGTTTTATGATTAACTGAAGCTGGTATTGCCGTAATTAATTGACTTATCTTAACCAGTTCAATATCTGAAGGTAAATTTGCAAGCTTCTGTTTTAATATATTAATCGTTTGTGGATGTGGATGGCCAATAACAATAGCAACACCATTTTTTCGAGCCAATTTTACAGCCAAATCAAATTGCAAGCTAATAGCACTTTCTTTTTGTTGAGCATCTAAAAATACATCACGCGTTAATACTGGGATGTTATAGTAGCTAGCAGCTTTTTTTATTTGAGTCTTACCGATTGTTTTACTATCTAAAAAAAACATCGAATATTGACTTAATGCTTTCATAACTTTTATCATACCAGTAAGATCTGATGTCATCAAACTTCCCATATGATTATTAGCTCCAATGGCATAAGGCACTCGTTCAACAGCATTTTTCACTATTCGGTTCACTTCAGCTTCATCCATAGAAAGAAATAGAGTGTCTTTTTCCAGAGGCTGTTTACCTAATGGAACCATAGGTAAGTGAATTAACACATCATTACCATTATTATGGGCTATAGTTGCAATACGTTTAGCATTAGGCGAATTTGGTAAAACTGCAATAGTAATATTAGGAGAAAATGAAATTATTTGCTCTTCATTATGTTGGCGATAGCCAAAATCATCAATAACTATTGCAAGTTTTGCAGCCCATACATAGTTGGAATTTAACGCCAAGAAAATGATAAAAAAAAGGTTAATAAAACGACGCATTACTTTAACCACTCTCTCGGATCAAGTGCCTTACCATCACGGCGAATCTCAAAATATAAAGCAGATATGTTTTTCCCACCACTTGAACCAACCAATGCAATAGGTTGTTCAATATGAATCTTATCACCCACCTCAACTAAAATACGTTGGTTATAACCATATAAACTCATATCACCTTTACCATGATCTAATGCAACAACAAAACCATAACCTTGTAACCAACTTGCCAAGATGACCCGTCCATCGGCAATGGCTTTAACTTGAGCACCATCTGTAGCATTAATCACCATCCCTTTCCAACGTAGCTCACCTTGGAGTGATTCTCCAAATTGATGCACAATATTACCATTCACTGGCCAATTAAACTGATGCTGTGGCTTACCAATACCACTTACGCGAGCCATTAATGCTAGCTCATCAGGATTAGGAGTATAACGAGAATTATTCTGCTTTTCTTCAATATATTTTGCTTGTTTTGCTTCTTCTTCTGCAATACGTCTATTTTTACGTTCAGCTTGAGCAATTTTAGCCTGTAGTTTAGCTTCATTATTACGCAAATCGGTTAATTTTTGTTGATTTAATTGCATCAATGATTCAAGAGAAGTTATCGTGTTTTGTCGATTTTGACGTTTTTTTTCAAGTCCTACTTGTTGTTCTTTCTGTCTAATTTGTAATTCTTTATGCAAAGCTTGTTTCTTTTGTAACTCAATTCTCTTCTCGGTCAATTGGGTTTGAGTATCTTGAAGATTGTGAATTTGCTGTTGCCGTGCTTGATTAATATAGCGGTAATAAGCAATTATACGATCATTACGTTCGCTTTTTTCGCCCGAAAAAATTAACTCCAAACCAGTTGTTTTGCCTAGTTTAAATGCACTTTCGAGCTGCTTTGATAATATAATTCTTTGATGTTTTTGTTTTATAGTTAATATATCAACTTGTTCAATCAAATTGTTGATTTCTTGATCGAGTTTCTTAAGTGATAAATCATTCTTTTCAATTGAGGTTAAAAGATTAGCTATTTTGGTTTCTTGTTCTTTAAGATTATTGACTAACTTATTACGCTCTTCTTTTTGTTGTGCTAAACGCTTTTCTTGTTCTTCAATAGCGTGACGTAAAGATTGAAGTTGCTGATTATCGTTAGCATATAAAAAACTAATCTTTATTAATCCAACAAAAACAATAACAATAATTTTCTGATAAACAGACATGGCGTTTATATTTATGATTTATAACCAAACAATAATGATAGTACCACTATACCGATAAATAGGCCAAGATGCAAAATGAAACCCATACACAAAGTAGGATGATTTGTTTTTTAGATAAAAAATTAGTGTGTTTTGTATCTCATTTCTGAACGGAAAAATGGTTGTAAAGGAAAAGAGTTTGATAATCATTTGATTGATGAATGTTTAACAGTATTTGGAATTAAACGGTCATTAAGTCGCAAAGGTTGTTCTTATGATAACGCAATTGCAGAAAGCATATTTAAAGCAGTGAAAACAGATTTTGTGTCGAATATTATTTTTGATTCACTGGCGCAACTTAAATTGGAATTTAATCACTATGTGGGTTGGTTTAATTATAATCGACTTCATTCAACATTAAATTACCCGTCGCCGATTGAATACAAGAGAAATCGATGACCTTATCTTTTGGGTACTAAAAAGTGTGGACATACCAGACATCATTTCCACAATACGTCGTTCTAACGTACCCTTATTAAATATCCGATAAGGTGGAATTTGATTTTTAGTCATAAATTTTTTATTTCTTGTAAAATTGAATATGGTTATTAATAAATTAGAATCATTTTTTGGACATAACTTTCATATTTGTCCTTCCACTCCATTATTTTATGTTCAGACCATTTTTCTTAATTTTTATATAGATATAAAAAAATTATTCCTCAACATTGATAGTATAAGTTTTTTTGAAATGACCACCTGGACACATTGTTCCATAGGTATATCCTATTAATTCTATACTAATTGTTCCGTTCACTTTAGGCGTTCCTTTTATGGTAAGATTATTATATGAATTATGTATATCGAAATAGGATGGTGATAGTTCAAGCCCTGAATTTTCAGGTTCAATATGATAGAAAAAAAAATCATTTGGAACTATACCGCCATTAATATTTATTTCAGCATAATAAGGTTTACCGAAAAAGGCATTGGGTAAAGATTTTGGTAGTACTTCAATTTTTTGTCTACAAAAACATCCCATAAGTGAAAGAACTAAAAATAAGTTAACGATTAACATTAAATAATATCGTGATTTTTTCATATGGTTTATTGCGATTAATTGAATTTTTATTAAAAATAAGTGTGTCTTAAACATTTTACCATTTATCTTGTTGCCATATATGTTTTATTTAAGGAATTTTACTTACCACCATAGCTGCGAAGGAGTATTGCATAACTTCTTCCAAAGTTCTGCCTGAAGCCAACTGGTTGTATACCTCGCCCCATGAAAATAGTTCAAGCTGAACCTTTTCATTTATTGCAGTTTGTTCTGTTATTTCCAGACCATTGTGTAATTTTAATTTATCAGTTCAAACTACCTAGATTACACCATGAAGTGCAATTCTTCTTAGCTCCTTAGAATAAAAATCGGCAGGGCTTTTAAACTTATGCCGTTTTCTTGGGCGTGTGTTCAATAGATATTGAATTTTCTTTATCTGTTTGTCGTCAACTACTGAAATGGCCGCTGACTTAGGTATAAACTGACGTATTAAGCCATTGGTGTTTTCATTTGTGCCTCTTTGCCAGCTTTTATAAGGCTCCGCAAAGTAC
>NZ_LZHJ01000147.1:0-3209 GCF_001690815.1 Gilliamella sp. GillExp13
CACTATGTGGATTGGTTTAATTATAATCGACTTCATTCAACATTAAATTACCAGTCGCCGATTGAATACAAAAGAAATCGATGACCTTATCTTTTTGGTACTAAAAAGTGTGGACATACCATTAAACGTGCGGCAATCTGCTCTGGGCTGTAATAAAGCATGAGGTATTTTTCAACTTGGCGCCATACCGAAGACTCTATTGGCTTACCATTACCGCTGTTTTTTCGCCTTTTCCTAGCTAGGGTTACCGCATCATGTGCTTGATAGGCTTGATTAGGTTTTGAGTTTCTTTCTATCTCTCGACTTATTGTCGAAGGATGTCTATTGAGTAGCTGGGCTATCTCTTTTTTATTCTTTCCGGCTTGTAATAATACGAAAATTTGGTATCTTTCCTTCCTAGAAAGGTGATTATAATACATAGCAATCTCCAAACTGTGGTGGTGCGAAGGTGCTAGTATAAATCACCTTTCTACTTTCTTCACTCCACCGTGTTTAAAATTGCACTTCATGTTTGAATCCAGGATTTCATTATATTACCCTATTATATTTTTACCATATTAGGTTAACTTATTGTTATATTTGTGATTATTAGCTTGTGCTAAATAAATTTTTTTAAAAACTTAATACATTTATTGAAAAAATAACAATGATAAAAAATTTCTCAACGTATAGTAAGTAACAAATTAATGTTTGTTAAGTACTTCTAGAAAAGGCATGACACTGCTGTTTGGCATAAAAACTCGATCATTGTTTTTTTCTTTGTTAAGGATAGCCGGATCAATCTCATAGCCTAAAAGATTAGATAGAATATATTTATTCATAAGCCCACTTAAATAACCATTTGGTCCCCGAAATGATTCAATAAATTGACAATTATATCGTTGATTGGTCGATATAAACATAAAAGGGATTAGGAACTGATCAATGTTGTCACCAATACCATGCCCAACATTCACAATTTCGCCATGATCCGAGGTATAAATAATGGTATAGTTGTTACTATATTTATTGATAACATCATATAATGCTTTGATTGTACGATCGGTATGATGAATAGTTAAATCATATGCTTCGGCATCAGGTAAAGCCAACTTATCAACTTCATCATAACCTTTATAGGGTTGATGGCTACCGCGCAAATGTACAAAAATAAATTTTTTTGGAGAATTATCTTTTTGTAGGGTGTCTTTTAATAATTGACTTAAACTGATATCCAAAAGATCTTCACTAAAAGTGATAACATCGCTTTTACGTGCAATAAAGCCATATTTAGTATTAAATGTACCTTGAATTCGTTGCCCAGCCGATGCTAACCAATAGGTTTTGTAATGATTGAACTTAGCCATTTCAATAATCGATTTATTATCGAACAAATTATCATTGCTTTCTGGTACATTGAATGAAAGTGTCATTGGTATAGAATCCCGGGTTAAAGCGGCTGCTGAGTGGCTATTTGGGATAATACATCCGCCATTTTGACTAAAAATATTGGTCATAAAAGGGGTAGTTTGCTGATGATAACCATAAGCGCTATAGCGGGAAACTAAAGAAGATTCGCCCATAATAAATACGATCAAGTCGTTATTAGGCTTATTAGGAGGTAAAATCACAGCTTGATTAAATTTTTCAATTTCATGGGTATCTGAATAAATATCTGTTGATGCATAACTAGTTAAAATATAAGCTAAATTAGCAAGTACAGCAGGATAACATTTACGAATTATGCTATCACTAGCTTTATAGAAACCTCGCTTAATATCAGGTGTTAATGCGGTGTAATTTACTAGACAATAAATAAGGTAGGACAATATAAGCACATAAATAGTTATAGGAATAAAAAGTTTAAATTTAATACGAACAATTTTTTTAAGAATCAATAAAATAATAAAGTCCGCAATAAGCGCAGGAATTATTATGATCGAAGCTTGTTTAGCCATTGACATTGCTTCATGAGAATTAGTCTCAATAATAGAATCAAGTACTCCTTCTGATATCATTTCCCCATAAAAAATAAAATAACTAATTTCGGATAAAAAAAGGAATAATAATAAAAAGCCAAAGACAACAATAAGCTTATGACAGCTGCAAATACAATTATGTACTATCATAATAAAAATTAAAGTTGTTATTATTGTAATATAGAAAAACAAATCTCCCCAAATAGATTCGGTAGATTTATCATGATAGCTATTATTAAAGCAGTAAGACCAGATAACACTGATAAACGTATAAACCAATAACAATAATATTAAGGGCCTAACTCTTTTTATCCCGCATAATTTCATAAAATATGACCTCATCCTATATTTGTGTATTTACTAGTTAAAAGTGACAGTTGATTTGGTCACTCTAGCCCTCAAATATTCTTTAGAATATCTTACCACGTACAGCCGTCCCGCATTTAATATAAAATATTTTCTATTCTGTTGCTATGTGTTTGTTTATTTTGTTTTTTTAGTGGTTATCTGTTAACATATGTTCTACATATAACGTGCTGTTATTGCCTAGATTACACCATGAAGTGCAATTTTTCTTAACTCCTTCGAATAAAAGGAGGCAGGGCTTTTAAACTTATGCCATTTTCTTGGGCGTGTGTTCAATAGATATTGTATTTTTTTTATCTGTTCGTCGTCAACTAATGAAATGGCCGCTGACTTTGGTATAAACTGACGTATTAAGCCATTGGTGTTTTCATTTGTGCCTCTTTGCCAGCTTTTATAAGGCTCCGCAAAGTACACGGTGGTGTTTAAATAATACTCAATAGCATGATGATAATTAAATTCGGTTCCATTATCGAAGGTGATGCTTTTAACCATTTTTTCAAACGGCGTTAGCAATTTTATTATCATATCTCTCGTTTCGGAGGCGGTACGTTGATTGAGGCGCCCAATTAATACTAGCCCTGTTTTGCGTTCAACTAATGTCACCAATGCTTGCTTGTCTTTACGGCTAATAATCGTATCTCCCTCCCAATGTCCTCGCGTTTTCCGGCTTTCTACATAACTTGGACGTTGTTTAATTGACCGTTTATATCGACGGTCTCCTTCTTTAATGTTCGGCGCCTTGCAATGCCGATAAGCTTTGCCTTTTCGCCTTAGATAAGGTTTGAATTGTTCATAGCGCGCTTTATTCTGATAAAGGTAGTTATAGATTGATTGGACGCTGATTTTCTTTAAACGTGCAGCAATCTGCTCTGGGCTGTAATAAAG
>NZ_LZHJ01000148.1:0-1065 GCF_001690815.1 Gilliamella sp. GillExp13
TTTTATGATTTCTTCCTGAAGCTGTGATTTTAAGCTCAGCTCGGCAAACATCTGCTTAAGTTTGCGGTTTTCAGCCTCCAGCTCTTTTAAGCGTTTGATATCCGAAGTTTCCATGCCGCCGTATTTTTCCCGCCATTTATAAAAAGTTGAATTACCCATGCCATATTTACGGCAGAGTTCCTTGACAGGAATACCTGCTTCAGCTTCTTTTAAAATAGCGACGATTTGATGTTCAGTCATTTTTTTCATCATTAAATCCCCTTTTACTTTTATCATAGAGAATTTTCTACTTTTTTGCTGTACTATTTTAGGGGAGAGTTACATCCATACTTCACTTCATTACCACTTCTATCCCTAACGACTAACTCAAAGGCCTGTGGAAAAGATGGACGTGCTAGTGAACTTGGAAGACTTGAACTTATTTGAGCACTATCAGCTTTAGGACCATGCAACGTTACCCTTGTTACATATTTTGATTTATTCCTAATCCATCTATCAATGTCAGAATTATTTTGGTCTGAGACTGGCAACCTCCAACTCACCGTTGCCGTTATATCACCACGTGTGGTAACTGTCCAACCCAACAGGCTTGCATCAAGCCCACCTATATCCAAATCAAAATACAAGCCATCTGAACCTGTAGTAGGAAAATTTCTGTCGTAAGATGATGGACTTGTTGACTGAACTAAAAAAACCTTAGCTGGATCCCATATGTTAGCAGGACCTGCGTAGATTTGGTCGTCCCAACCCAAGCCAGTTGTTCCACCCAACAACAAATTCGGCCTGACCGCACAAATAACGGGCGGTGACGGTAAAGTGATATAATACTCCGCTGTTCCTCCACTAAAAGTACTACTTCTTGGTGTAACTCTCCCCTAAAATAGTACAGCAAAAAAGTAGAAAATTCTCTATGATAAAAGTAAAAGGGGATTTAATGATGAAAAAAATGACTGAACATCAAATCGTCGCTATTTTAAAAGAAGCTGAAGCAGGTATTCCTGTCAAGGAACTCTGCCGTAAATATGGCATGGGTAATTCAACTTTTTATAAATGGCGGGAAAAATA
>NZ_LZHJ01000149.1:0-60424 GCF_001690815.1 Gilliamella sp. GillExp13
CCTCATGTGCTCGATAGGTTTGATTAGGTTTTGAGTTTCTTTTTATCTCTCGACTTATTGTCGAAGGATGTCTATTGAGTAGCTGGGCTATCTCTTTTTTATTCTTTCCTGCTTGTAATAATACGAAAATCTGGTATCTTTCCTTCCTAGAAAGGTGATTATAATGCATAGCAATCTCCAAACTGTGGTGGTGCGAAGGTGCTAGTATAAATCACCTTTCTACTTTCTTCACTCCACCGTGTTTAAAATTGCACTTCATGTTTGAATCCAGGTTGTTAATTTTTGGCAAAACTATATCATATACAATGTCTTTTTATTTTCTTTTTATTGAAAGATCGATAACCTCTAGTATGTAATAACAAAAAGGAGCTATACTTTTACGTACATTTAATATTTTGTATAAAATTTATAGCCGATTTCTATCAATTCCTCAACGTGTAGTAAGCACAAATTAATGCTTGTTAAGTACTTCTAAAAAAGGCATGACACTACTGTTTGGCATAAAAACTCGATCATTATTTTTTTCTTTGTCAAGGATAGCCGGATCAATCTCATAGCCTAAAAGATTAGATAGAATATATTTATTCATAAGTCCACTTAAATAACCATCTGGTCCCCGAAATGATTCAATAAATTGGCAATTATATTGTTGATTGGTTGATATAAACATAAAAGGGATTAGAAATTGGTCAACGTTGTCACCTATACCATGCCCAACATTCACAATTTCGCCATGATCCGAAGTGTAAATAATGGTATAGTTGTTACTATATTTATTGATAACATCATATAATGCTTTGATTGTACGGTCGGTATGATGAATAGTTAAATCATATTCTTCGACATCAGGTAAAGCCAACTTATCAACTTCATCATAACCTTTGCTATAGGGTTGATGGCTACCGCGCAAATGCACAAAAATAAATTTTTTTGGAAAATTATCTTTTTGTAGGGTGTCTTCTAATAATTGACTTACATTAATATCCAAAAGATCTTCACTAAAAGTGATAACATCGCTTTTACGCGCAATAAAACCAAATTTGCTATTAAATGTACCTTGAATTGATTGAGCAGCCGATGCTAACCAATAGGTTTTGTAATGGTTGAACCTAGCCATTTCAATAATCGATTTATTATCGAACAAATTATCATTGCTTTCGGGCACATTGAATGAAAGTGTCATTGGTATAGAATCCCGGGTTAAAGCGGCTGCTGAGTGGCTATTTGGGATAATACATCCGCCATTTTGACTAAAAATATTGGTCATAAAAGGGGTAGTTTGCTGATGATGACCATAAGCGCTATAGCGGGAAACTAAAGAAGATTCGCCCATAATAAATACGATTAAGTCATTATCATACTTATTAGGAGGTAAAATCACAGCTTGATTAAATTTCTCAATTTCATTGGTATTTGAATAGATATCTGTTGATGCATAACTAGCCAAAAGATAGGATAAATCGCCAAGCACAGCAGGGAATATTGTTCGAATTACACTAACACTACTTTTAAGATGACCATTTTTAATGTCAGACTTTAGTGATGACTTAGTTACTAGGAATAAAAGAACAACGGATAGTATAAGTATATACAAAGATAGGGGGACAAAAATCCTAAATTTAACGAAAATTAATTTTTTAAGAACAAATAAAATAAGAAAGGTTGTAATAAACGCAGGACCTATTATGAGCAAGGCCTGTTTAGTCATTGACATCACTTCGTGAGAATTAGTCTCAATAATAGAATCAAGTACTCCTTCTGATATTATTTCCCCATAAAAAATGCAAAAACTGATTTCAGATAAAAAAAGAAATAAAAATAAAGAGCCAAAGGCAACAATGGGTTTATGACGACTACTAATGCTTGCATGTACTAACACAATAAAGCATAGAGTTGTTATTGTAATTAGATAAAAAAAAGGATTTTCAAAACAAAATCCATCCCGCTGTGCACCAGACTTAGTAAGGTAAATAAAAGCAAAAATAGCACTAATGAAAGTATAGATTAACAGTAAAATTAAACGGGAACTTCTTTCAATTCCATATGATTTCATAGTATATCTTAGTTATCTTATCGTTATTTTGTAAAAATTATAATAATCAATTATATTTTTTCAATTAAATTTTATTAAATAGAGGGCATTATTGTATTTTTAAAAATACATGTTTTTGAAAAAAAAGAAGTAATATTATCTTGTTGATGGTCAATATTTACACGATAACCATGATGTAAATTATAAAAATACAATTTTCGATTGATAGCTAGTTATTTTAATTTTATTAGTGTAGAATATGTACACTTCTTGATAAGGAAGTATAAATTTTTAGTAATAATTTTAAAAAATATTTGAAAGGAGAAAATAATGATGTATTTATCAGCAATTCGTTCTCAAGCAAGAAATTTCTTAGGTAAATTTGTTAAAAATGAGCAAGGCGTAACAGCAATTGAATATGCAATTGTTGCAGCAGGTGTTGCTACTGTTGTATTCGTTGTCTTTAAAGGTGATGGTCCAGTAGCGTCAATGTTAAGTGAAGTTTTTAGTACTTTAAAAACTAAAGTAACTACTACAATCAATGCGGTATCTACTGCTGGTTAATTTAGTTTGAAGATAATGTATTATTATCTTTGTTAAGTCAAAGTTACTAGCACGAGTTAAAGTGCTAGTAACTTTTTTGTAATGTAAAAAATAATATAATAAATGTTATGGCTAATGCACAATCTAAATTTTCTGAAGAATGGGGTAGAGTTCGTGATTTAGTTTTTCAAGTACTTGATCTTGATTTAATTGAGCAATTAAAAAACGAACCCAATCGAGTTTTGCGTGAAATTCAAACAATAATCAGAGATATTGTTAATTCTGGTAATGCTTATATTACTGCCGATGAATCTGGTGTATTGGCAGGTATGATTTGCGATGAAATTATTGGTTATGGTCCAATTGACTCATTAATGAAAGATGAAACGGTTAATGATATTTTAGTCAACGGTCCTTATAGTATTTATGTTGAACGGGGCGGGGTCCTTGCCAAAACGGATAAGTTTTTTATAAACGAACGTCAACTACTTGATATCGCAAGACGTTTAGTCAATAAAGTCGGTAAAAATATTGATGAGGCACATCCTTTAGTCGATTCACGGATGCCCGATGGTAGCCGACTTAATGTTGTTATTCCTCCAGTTGCCATTGATGGAACGTCGATGTCAATTCGTAAATTTGGTACTGGCCGTCGAACATTTCATGACTTGATCAACTATGGTTCACTAAATGAGGACATGGCTAATTTTTTAGTTATCGCTGCTCGATGTCGAATGAATATTATTGTTTCAGGTGGAACAGGTTCTGGTAAAACAACAATGCTTAATGCACTGTCTGGATTTATTGGTGAACATGAGCGAACTATTACACTTGAAGATGCCGCTGAATTAAAGTTGCAGCAAGATCATGTGCTTAGAATGGAAACCAAATCAGGTGGTGAGGATGGTCGTGGAAGAGTAACTATGCAAAATCTCTTAGTTAATGCATTGCGTATGCGACCAGATCGAATTATTTTAGGGGAGTGCCGTGGTGAAGAAGCTTTTGAAATGCTTCAAGCTATGAATACGGGGCACAATGGTTCAATGTCGACATTACACGCCAATACTGCTAAAGATGCTTTATCTCGATTAGAAAGTATGATCATTATGGCTCAACCTGAATTACCTATTGTTGCAATTAGACATTATATTGCTTCTTCCGTTAACTATATTATTCAGGCTTCACGCCTTCCAGATGGACAACGTAAAGTAATGAGTATTACTGAAGTTATGGGATTAGAATCCGATAATATTGTTACTCATGACGTTTTTAAGTTTAAAATTCATGACGAAAGAGATGGAAATGGTAAGATTCAAGGTGAATTTGTCTGTAATGGATTAGTTAGGCGATCTGCACTTTATGATAGTGCTCAATATTATGAAATGTCAGATGTGTTAGAAAAACTAATGTTAAATGCAGTAGGTTTAAAAACATGATTTTACTTCTTTCGCTTGTACTTATTTTTGTTGCCGTTATAAATATTTTTGCATTGCATCGCCGTAGTGGGCGATTACAAGTATTTTATAATGTCGAAACTAAAAATACTTCGTTATCAAGTTTGGTCGAAAGACAATTATCTCAAAAAAAGCAATCCTTTTGGGAACGCATCAGCTTTGATATTAAAATGATGATTAGATCTGATTACAATTTTCTTGTAATGGGGCAATCAAAAAGTCGGTTGTTTGTTTATATTTTTGCAGGTACAGTTGCGGGTATCATATTGAATGAAAAGTATATTAACTATAATAGCTATTTTGCTACTTTAGCTAGTATTATTATCACAATTGTTATAATTATTTTTATAAAAAAAAGAAAGTTAAAAAAAGAGTTTTACGATACATTTCCTGAAGCATTAAACACCATTACAGGTGTTGTGTCATCTGGTGGCGCAATAACAACAAGTTTTAAAACGTGTGGAAATTCTATTGGTGGAATTGTTGGTGAAGTAATGAAGGATGTGGATAGCCGAATTGAAATTGGTGAAAATATTGAGGATGTGTTGATAAGATCTTATTTAAGGCTTCCATTTCCAGAATATTATTTTTTTATTCTGACAGTAATGGTTAATCTAGATAGTGGTGGAGAATTAAAAGAAGTTCTTAGTCGGTTAACAAAAATGTTAATAAACAATCGAATTTTAACTAAAACTAGAGACGGTAAAACGGCTGAATTAAGAATGACTATGAAAATACTAGGCGGTATGCCTTTTGCTTTTGTATTTATTCTTAAATTTGCTTCACCAGCAAATTATGAACAATTGGTTGGCACAACAGTTGGTCATTATGTTTTATATTATATATTTGGTAGTGTTGCTATTGGGCTTTTCATTATAAAAGGAATGGTTAGTAAGGTCATTTAAATTATGATGAATTTATTAAATATATTAATTCCCATTATTTTAATTTTTATAAGTAGTAGAGAATTAGTCTGCTTATATTTGTTGCATCAAAGAAAAGAAAAACTTAATTTGTTATTAAATAATGAAAATGAAGAAAAGAGAGCACCTAAAAAGCATATTAACCAAAGAAACCTTGCTTTTGAGAGACTCGCTGCAAAAAATAGTATAAGCTTAACTTTTTTGCGCCGTTTTCAAGAACAAAATAGTTGGAAGATTTACGCTATTATTATCGGATTTTCATTTTTTTATCTTGTGAATCAAGTATTTTCTTTTATTGAACTTAGTTCAAATATATTACTAATGGTGTTATTCCTTATTATTATTATAGTCATTATTCTGCCTGATAGATTAGTAAAAAAACAGACAGAAAAAAGAATTAAAAGAATTTCACAAGATTTACCATTGATCATTGATATGATGGCAATTATGGTGAAATCAGGCATGACAGTCGAAAATGGTTTTAGATATTTAAGTACAAAAGTAAAACCAATTAATGGGGATGTGGCAACTATTTTAGAAAGAGCTTGTTTAATGATGGATGTTAATGGTATCGAGCTCGCTATTGATTTAATTTTGAAAGAAGTACCGTGTAAAGAAGTCAGAATGTTTTGTATTACTTTAAAAAGGAGTATTAGTTATGGTAATTCGATTTATGACGCTTTATTAGAATTATCAGCTGAAATCAGAGAAGTACAAAAATTAACAATAGAAGAAAGAATTGCTGCTATTGCAGCTAAAATGACAATGCCGATGATGGTATTCTTTTTAGTTCCTGTTCTTGTTGTTGTTGTTGCGCCAGTTATTATGAATATTATATCGACATTAGGTGAGATGAATAATTAGGGATCTAGAGATAATGAATGATTTTTTAAAATGCTGTAAACCAAAAATGTTAATAAACCCAAAATTTATTGTGTTATGTTCAATATTGTTTGTTGCTAGTGGATGTCAAAATAGTACCTTAAGATACGATTTAAATGAGCAACAAAAAATTTTCATTCATGAAACCACAAAAAATTATGGCGGTTTAATTGAGCTTTATAAACAACGTTTACAAAAATCTGATACTGAAGATACAAGATATAAACTTGCTCAAGTCTATTACTTATCTAATGATTATGAAGCGGCAAAAAGGACATTAACTCCTGTTTTGAATAAGAGCAAAAATGATAATCTTTTTGTTTTGTATGGTCATGTTGAATCAAAAATGAGGAATAATGATACTGCATTAGAATATTTAGACAAAGCAATCACGATTAATCCTAAAAATGGTGAAGCATATAATGTAAAAGGTATTGTTTTGTTGAAAAAGAAACAATATGATGCTGCACGATATTCATTCAATCTAGCTAGAGAAAACTTTTATGATGAGAACAAAGTCACAAATAATCTAGCTATGCTATCAATTTTGAATCAAGATTATAATGAGGCTTATAAGCACTTAAATATTTTATATACAAAAGGGTATCGTGACCAAACCATTCTTCATAACTTGCTTTACACGTTGGTTAAATTAAATAAAATTCAATTAGCTAAGTCATTTTGTTTAGGGCATAGGTTATCTAATGAGCCAGAAATATTAATTCAAGAACTAAAACAGATCGAGCCAATTAAAGCAATTAAATTTAATGAAATTGTGCCAGCGCAAAGTGATAATCAAAAGCAGTATACAATTGAAAAAACGGCATCACAAAAGGTTAATAAAACGGACAAAAAAGTTATTAAGTCTGAAAAAGTAACTAATTCACAAACAACTGATAAGTCGGAAATTAGTACTAAATTATCGAGTGTGGCTAAATTAGATTCAGAAACTGAATCCAAAACAGCTTCTCAAGCTACCGCAACTAATTCAACAGTTGTTAATAAAACAGATTCTAAACAAAATAATCAGATCAATCAGGCGACGACTCAATCGACTATTTTAGCTGTTCGATCTGGTGAACATCGAAAATTTAGTAGAATAACTTTTGAAACAGTTAGTCCATTAAATAAAAATCAATATGTAATTGAAAAAATTTCACCAACAGAGTTCAAATTATCGTTATATGACGTAACCCTTCCTAGCAAAGGAATAAATTATATCATTAACCAAATTTCTCGTAGTGACCGTGATTTTGCTAATGTTACAGGAACTTTAACTGCCGAAAAAACATTAGTTTTACAAATAAAAACAAAACAGGACTCAATAGTGAAGGATTTCGATGCAGGCCCTAATTCTAACGGTAAAGCTCATTGCTTTGCATTCGATTTTTATTTAGAGAATAAATAAGTGCAAAAAAAATAATAACAATAGATATAAAATTTTAGGGAGTTTGCATGAAACAAAAAAAAATAATTATTCTATATATATTAATGTTAGTTGTGGGACTGGCATTACTATTTACTAAATCATCGCCTGAGCCTGTTGCAGAGCCTATAGTTCAGCAACCAGTTCAAGTTAAAGAAGAACCTAAAAAAGAAGAACCTAAAACAGAAATCATAACCGTAGCAGCTGCTAAACGTAGTATTAGTAAAAGTAAAATTTTGACTAAGGATGACTATTATTTTAAATCGATAGAAGTCAAAATTGGGTCTAATGACAAATCCAAATATATAGGCGATGCAACAGAAATCGATGCTTATGTTGCTAAAAATAATATTGCAAAAGATGCATTTATAGAAAGAAGTTTTATTGCTGCACCTAATTCAGAGGAATACTTAATGTCAGCGATAAAAGAAGGAAATTATGTGTTTCCATTCAAATTGGATCAAATTGATTCATACTTGGTAAAAAATCTAAAGAGTGGCGATCTTGTTGATCTTTATATATTTTACAGTGATGATGAAATAGCTAAGTCTAATACTAATAGATTAGTTTCACCTAGTGATGATTTTGTTAAAAATCGCATAAAACCAATTATTGTTGGTAAAAAGATTCTCTATATTGATCTAGGAGATACAATAGATCAAAAATTTCAGAGAAGAGAGGTAGGGCAAGTTCAATTAGAACTTTCAAATCAAGAAATTAAATTATTAAGAACACTAATGACTAATTCCACAGTTATGATGTATCCAAGTACTTATAAACAAAATGTTGATGATGGATTACGTTTGTTAAGTGATAAAGAAAAGAAATGGCCATTAACTGATAAAGCTATTTTCTCAAAGAAAAAACAGATTAATTTGCTAAAAGGGAATTAAGAATGCTAATAAAAGTTAAACCAATTATGAACAAAATCAAACTGCTAGCTTGTTTATTATCAATTAGCTTCTCTCCGTTGGTTTTTGCTAATACTCACAATTTACAGATAGGGCAAAGTAAAACAATTGTTTTACCTGAGAATGTAGGTACAGTTTTTATTAGCCAAGACAGCGTGGCAAATTATGAAGTTGTTGATGGTAAATCGCTAATTATATATGGTAAACAAAATGGTAGAACTAGTTTACTTGTTTATGATGATGCAAATAATATTATCATTAATGACACCATTAATGTCGATCCACTTTTATCTCAGATTACACATAGACTAGCGCAAAACTTTCCAAATAGTAGCGTAACAATAGATCGTTACGATAACGGTGACCCAAGTGGTAGATTTGTTTATGTACTAAATGGTACTGCCCCCGATACTACAACAAAAGGAAAAATCATGGCGCTTGTAGGTACACTTGTTGGACAAAATGCAGAGCGAATACGGAATAAAGTAACGGGTGAAGATTTTGTCAACCAAGAACTTACATTTCAAGATTACTATGTATATAACAATATTATCGATAATATTAGGGTAATTGAAGAGTATCAAGTTAATGTCAGATTGACTTTTGTTGAAGTTAGCAAAACTTTTACTGATTCATTGGGTATTGAGTGGCAAAGTTTAACATTAGATAGTATGGCCAAAGGTCAAGATTTTAAGATGAACAATATTGGTGAGTTTACTCTATTAGGTCTAAAAAAAGGATTTAATATTCATAACATTACTACAATGATTCGTGCTATAAAAAATGATCGTTTAGCTAAAATTTTAGCACAACCTAATTTATCTGTATTATCTGGCGAAAGTGCAGCGTTTCTTGTTGGTGGTGAGATTCCCATTGTGACTAAAGGTAAAGATGGTGATTCTGAAGTTACCTATAAAGAGTATGGTATTAAATTAAATATCAGTACTAAAGTAAACAATGACAAACGTATCAGATTATTTATTAATAACGAAGTGAGTTCGGTTGCAGGTTCATATGCTTTTAATAACTATAATATACCGACTTTACAAACTCGAAAAACAAGTTCTACCATTGATTTATCTGATGGTGACAGCTTTGTTATTGCTGGATTAATTAGTGAACAGGACTCAGAAACATTATCTCGTATTCCTTTTGTTAGTGAGATTCCTATTTTAGGAGCATTGGCTCGTAGTACTACAACAGGTCGTGAAAAGACTGAAATGGTCGTATTTGCAACAGTTAATTTAGTTACACCTAATAATAGTTTTGATGGTGTAGAATTACCAATTTTAGAGCGAACAGATGCAGTAAATAGTTTCTTTAATATCAAGAATAATATGAATAAACAACGACGAAACACAGTACCAATATCTAATGAAAGTGAAAAGTTTATTAACGATATGGGTTTTATTGAATAAACAATTAGTGAGATTCTTATGCAATTATTTGGTAATAAAAAAGATAAAGATATATCAAAAGAACCATCACAAGAATTTGTAGTTGGACGCATTTCTGGTTTTCAGATCGCTATTTTAAGCAAAAGAGCTGAATTGATTGAAAATATTCGTTCGGTGCTTTTCCTTTATAATGTGTTAGCCATGGAGATCTTCTCATTAGAATTATCTGAATTAAAAGAAGACCCACGTTGGAATAAATATGATGCTATTATTTTAGATATTAAAGATGAAGGTGATGCCGAGCTATTATCAGAAAATATCAATCGTTTTTTTCCAATTCAAGCATCAACAATACTTGTTGGTAGCTATGATTCAATCCAGTTTTCTGAATTTTTATTAAAAAAAGGAATTCATTTTTTATTAGAAAATACACAATTAGAGAAAATTCCTGATATCTTACACTCAAGGAGTATTACTCCACCAGGTTCAAGCCAAAGAGTAGGTAGCGTTATTACATTTTTAGGTTGTAAAGGTGGAATTGGCACTTCATCATTAGCAGTTCATACACTAAAAAAAATTAGCTCATTAACAAATTATCCGCTTCTTTATATCCAAGGTGCAACTACAAGTCCTAATGCAGACTTTTTATTTGAAACACCAATTCCTCAAGATGGTTCAATTGTTGATATTGAAATGTCTTTACGAGTAAAAGTTGAACTTGCTGATAAGGCTTGGAAATATGATGATCTAAATTCAGGTCAATTCAATATTACTGTTATTGATCAAAATATGGGATTGCAATCTTCGTTTAAGCATTTTGATGAAATCATAAAGCTTTCAAACATTGTGTTTATTGTAATAAATAGAGATCCCTTTTCAATCAAAGTTGCTAAGAGAGTTTTGGAAGAAATTGCACGTATTAGTACACAAAATACGGATTTATTAAATAAACGTTTTTTGGTTTGTTTAAATGAAAACCTTCCTTATGATAAAAAAAATGCTTTGCAAAATGAGGATATTGAAGAATTCTTAGGTAGAAATATCGATTTTATACGTAAATTTATTCCTAGATTAGATAAATTTAAAAAAGCACATACTAGCAGTGAAATAAATGAAATGGCTGCGGCTATTATTGGTAATAAAAAAGTCAAAAAAAATAAACAAAAGATGTCTTTTTCAATATTAAAGAAAAAGAAAGATTAATCGTTCATATAATAGAGTAGAGCAAAAATTATGTTTAAATATTGGAAATTATTCTTCGGTCAAAAAAATGCAAGTGTTTCGATAGAGTTTGCAATTGTTTTTCCTTATTTAATTGTTCTATTTTTATTTGTACTAGAATTTAGTCGAATTATGATTATTGGTTCGGCTTTAGATCTGGTGACTACAGAAATAACTAGAAAAACGGCGATTTCTCAAAATGCAAACTATAATCAACAGTTACAGGAATTGATTAATTCTGAAGTGCCTTTATGGCCTTATATAGCAGATCCACAAAAATTTGAAATAACTGTGAAATATTGTAAAAAAATTGATGAGGCAATTAATAATAATTGCCTAAATACTCCAGTTAGCGATGCTCCAATACTATTATTTGAATTGAAGTATGACTACAATGCTATATTCTCCAAGCTGTTTGGTCGTATACTTGACAGTTCTCTGGAAAAGAAGACTATTGTTTACCGTGAGTTTTATTAAAATAATTGATAATTAAAGGAATGAAATAGCAAATGAGATATTCTGATAATTTTTTTCGTAATAAAGACGGTATAATTTCAATAGAGTTTGCAGCATGTTTTTGTTTGTTTTCACTTTTAGTATTTATTATCTATGATACTTACAGCAGTATCATGTTACAAAATAGATTAGAGCGGGCAAATTATACTGTAGCTTCTATTTTTCGTGAAAGATCAGCAATTTATCCAGTTATAAAAGGCTCGACAGTTCAAGAGGTGGCTGCATTATGTGCTGATTCTAACACCTGTTTTAATTCTCATGAGTTATTTGATGGTACTCAAGTGGAAGAACTCAGTCGACTAGCAAGTTCATTACTAAATGGACGTAATGTTACTTTAAAAGTTGATAGTTTATTTATTTTTCAAGATGTTGCTAACCCTAAAAGCTTGGCTCATGCGCAACTTGTTAATCTAAGCGTTGGATCTTGCTCCTCAGGTGTATGTAATGATGGGGGTGTTGGGGACTATTTTAATTCATTACCCAGTATGACTGATAATTCAAATAACTCACTTACTGACTATTCCAAACTTGTTCCGTATGTTGAACGCGTTGTTGATCCGACAACAGGATTAGCAGGACGTTGGATTCCTTTATATCGAGTTAGTATGTGTATAGTTAACGAAGAAAGCCTTTATTTAAAATGGTTTAGTTCAAGCAGAAAAGCTACTGATACTTTACCAAATTTATGTAGCAATATTGTAGTGTTATCACGTTGTAATGATATTTCAAGCTCTAATGGAAATTGTCCAATTTATTATCGGTAACTAACACACTTTTGAGAATATTATATGAGCCATAATAGACATAAACAAATTGATCATAAGAAATCTTTTTTTAAGTGTTCTTCAGGGAGTGCTGCTATAAGTTTTGCCCTGATGTTTCCTGCAATGCTAACTTGTATGTTAATTTCAATAAATCATACTCAAACAATGCGTGACCGTGCAAGGATCTCTGAAGCGACTAACGAAGCTTCATTGGCGATTATTGCATTAAACAATGAAAATGCTGATAAAACAGCAATTGAACAAAATCGTAAGATGGCATTGAACTATATTAATTATTTTGTTTCTCAAAAAATTAGTGATGATTTAGTAGAAGATGCCGATGCCTCTATTAATATAGAGTATAATAAAAACACAAAGGTATATAGTATTGCCTATAAACAGAAAGTTGATTTGTTAACGAGTAGTAAAGACAAAGGAAAAGTTGGTGAATTAAATCAATCCATGATCGTTAGCAATAAAACTGAAAGTTATGGTAATACAAAGAAATTTAATAGATATGACGCATATGATATTGCTTTTATTACTGATTTTTCAGGTTCAGCAACATGCCAATATAGCGATCCAAATTGTAATGACTACTCTCCTCAAAATAGAAATAGTGATCAACAACGCCTTCAATATATGAAAAAAGCAATAGCTGATATTATTAAGAAATTTCAAAAGTACCCAGATATTAAATTTGCATTAGTTCCTTATGATATTGGTGTTCCTGTTCAGCAAAACACTAAAAATCTAGCTGGTGGTGATAGTTATGGTTGTTCAGTTATGTACAAATTGAAAAGCCCCTATGATAAAGTTGATTATAACTTTTGGGCAAATAAAAACATTGCATATGCTAGATGGAGTAATTTAAAAGATAACGGAGAAATGAGAGAGAGTTATTTAGATTATGACTATTTAGGTAAATATGCTAACACGGTTACTTATTATTTAGATTATTTTAATTATCGTTATTATTCAAAAATAATTGGACCAGCGAAAGAATTAGATAATGATAGTGCCTTAGAGCGCAGTGGATTGTGTCGTAATAGGCATCAAGCTGAAGTACTTAATATGGGAAAAGCAAGGTATGCTTGTGGTGAAAATAATCCTGATTATCCATTGCGTGATGAAAATAAGAAAACTATTGAAAGGCAATATGGTAAGGTTGTTCAACTATATGATTACATGTTTTCGGGAAAATATTCTGATGTGCATTATTCATTTGCTAACACTAAAACAGTTGATGTACAAGGTACAATTGATACATTGTTCAGTGGCATAACCAGTAATACAATAACATTTAATCGACTTATTTCGCCTACTGTTAGTGATTTTTCGCCATTTTTTGGAATGTGCCAATCACCTTTATATAGTAATAACATAATGAGCGAAAAAGTGATCAATTTGTCAACTAACAATCGAAGGTTTTTAGAAGCATCAAAGCATATTGAAAAATTTAAGGCGTCTCCTCATTTAGTTCCTTTTAGTGAAAATAAAAATCATAATTTGGATTTACTAAATGATATTCAGAATGAAAATTGGCAACCTGGCGGAGGAACAGACACTATAACTGCCTTGTTAAGAACAGTCCCAGTAATAGCAAATGGTTCTGCCAATAATAAAATGATGATTATTATTACAGACGGTAAAGACGATGCTGGAGCAGATATTCTCAGAGATGATTTTTTGGAAAAAGGTGTTTGCCAAGCAATAACAACTGGATTAACTTCAGCAACTAATAAAAATAACGGCTATATTAAAAAAGTAGCTAATACGGCGACGATCCATTATATAAAACTTGATCCTAATGCAACCAATCTAACAACCGATGAACAATATAAACAAGTATACGGAAAATGGTTTACTAACTGTATGAATGGCAATAGAGAATATTTACACGAGGTTCAAGATTATCAGAGTTTATTTGATACTATGGTAAAAATTATTCAGACAGAGACAGGTAATTTTGTTAATAAAGATGAATCTAATCAATAATGAAATAGAGGTTACTCTAAATGAAACTAATTAAGTTAATAGTATTATTTACATCATGTTTATGCTTTTCATTATTTGCAAACGAAAAAAGTGATACCGTCGTGTTGACAACAAAGTCATTTGTAAAAAACCCTACTTCAACTAACTCTATTGATACAGGAATTACGATAGAAAATGGAGATGTTTGGCTTACAGGTTACAGGGATGCTGGTATATCAGGTAGTGGTCCTTTGGGTTATAGTTCTTCGATGCCTCCTTACAGAGTAGAATTTTTTGTCAATAAAGGGATTAATATTACGCAAATAACGGCAGGAGCATATCACCTAATTGCTCTTGATGATCATGGTGATGTTTGGACATGGGGTGACAATCGAGCTTGGCAAGCATCAGCTATTAAGGCCGGAAATGTAGGAGGTTTTCAAACTATACCAACCTTAGTTTTAGAAGGTAAAGATGTCATCATGACAAATGCAGGGGAATATACTTCTTTTGCTTTAACCAGAAGTGGGGAAGTTTATGCTTGGGGAACTTCAGCTTACGGCCAAATGGCGAATGGTTCGTTAGTTATTGGGCCAACAAAACTTCATCGTATTCCTCAATCGTATTTTAATGATAGTCCAATTGTATTGATTGGGGCGGGTTATGAATCTGCCTGGGCTATAAATAAACGTGGTGAGGTTTTTGCTTGGGGAGATGAGGAGTCAAGTCAATATGGGTTTAGAAATAGTGCACGAGGAATAACAGGACATGTTTACCGGACATACCCAGTGCAAATTACTAATCTTCCCCCTGGTATTAGTGGTGGAGATATAGTAACTATTACGGGAGGGAATCGCTATACTGCATTTTTAACTTCGGAAGGTGAAGTGTGGGCTATGGGGGCTGCCAATCATTTGGGTATAGGATTTGGTTATCTAGGAGGTGAAAAAAAAACACGTCTGATGTATCAAGTTGATAAGAATGGCAATGAATATAAAGTAGATAACGAGCTAGATGTAGCCGATCCTCAGTTTGTTATGAATAATGTTAATACGCTTTATTGCCGATATGCAGGATGTTCTGCCATCACTAATGATGGGGAAGTATACACATGGGGTATAACGGTTGCGGCTAATGATGAACACAATTGGCAGATAATGTATGGTTATATACCAATAAAAAGGGATATTATTGGTAATTTGACTAAAATCGATGGAGGTAAAGAGAATCTGATTTATTGGAATGATGAAGGACAAGCTTTTGGAGTAGGCTGGAATTTATGGAATAAATATTATTCATCAGTGAACCCTATTAAGTGGCCAGGAGTAGAAATAAAAGAATTGCCAAAAGCGATGAAAGAAGTTTATGGTAAAGATTTTGTTCCTGGTCAAGGATAAAGACTATAATGATTAGCCAAGAATTAATCAATGATATTATTATTTTAGCTATTTGGGCATGTTTGTTATTTTCATGTTATACGGATTTAAAATATCGAACTATCTCAAATAAAATTGTTATAATAATATTCATTTTAGTTATTTTGAATTTTGCCCTTGGCAAAGGGCATCTAGATTATATTGCATCAGCTATATTTTTAATTTGCGGTCTATTCATGTTTTATTGCCGACTTGTTGGTGCTGGAGATATAAAATTAATTACTGTTCTTTTGAGCTCTATTCCAATAAATAGTGTTCCGTTTTTCTTAGTCGTTATCACCTTTTTGGGGTTACCAATGGCAATCATTGCAATAATATACAGATCCTTCAAAAAAAAATCTGTTACATTGCCTTATGGGCTTGCCATTAGTGGTAGCTATTTTTTAACATCAATAACCTTATTTGAGGTTATAATGTAATAACTTACTTGTAGTTAACTTCTCAAATATAATGGCATTTTTATAATAAATATCAATGTTTTCCATCCCCAAGAAGGCGGGTGGGAAACTCTTTTTTAACCTGCAAGCACTTAATAACTGTTATTCCTTAAAAATATTTAAAATAATCTTACACACAACTATATAAACATTATTATGTTTTAGTCACTTTTAATAAAAAATTTATCCCCTTATTTTAAGAATATGTATATATACCATTTTGGTGCATATCAGCTCTTTATTAGAGTATTATAAGTTTATTACTTTTTAATGATGAATCATTATAATTATTTTTAATTAGTTTTTTGCTTAAAAAACAGTAATTATATTAACTAACATTTATCAAACTTTGTTTAAGTTATGGCATAGTTATTGCTTATAAATAACATTGGATAGATTTGTAATTATAAATATTTAGAGGGAACATCGGTATGGAAAATCATAGCAGTAGTACTGTTGCTTTTGTTAAAAATCGGCGTGCTTCATTAATAAGTGCTATTTTTTTAATGGCAACATCAGCAATTGGCCCAGGCTTCATTACTCAAACCGCTACCTTCACCGTTACGCTTGGTACTGCTTTTGGATTTGGTATTTTAACCTCTATTATTATCGATTTTGTTGTTCAGCAAAATATTTGGCGAATTGTGGCATTAACCAAAATGAACTCTTCAGATATAGCTAATGCAACCATTCCATTTAGTGGTTATTTGCTGGCAGTGCTAATTATATTTGGTGGATTAGTGTTTAATATTGGTAATATAGCTGGTGCAGGTTTAGGTTTAAATGCACTTGTTGGCCTTGATCCTAAATGGGGAGGGGCAATTAGTGCACTTTTAGCGGTTTACATATTTTCTTCCCGTAAAGCGAGTCATTTTATAGATCGTTTGATGATCGGTTTTGGTTTATTGATGATTTTTTTGACACTGTTTGTGGTGTTCGCATCGCATCCACCGATTGGTCAAGCTTTAAAAGAGACAGTGCTTCCAAGCCATGTTGATTTTGCTTCAATTACGACCATAGTTGGTGGGACAGTTGGCGGTTATATTTCTTACGCAGGTGCTCACCGTTTACTTGATAAGGGTATGGTTGGTGCTGAGCATATTGATTATGTTTCAGGCGCTGCAACTAAAGGAATTATGGTTGTTGGCTTGATGCGTTATATCTTATTTTTAGCCATTTTAGGCGTGGTGGCAAGTGGTGTGACAATTGATATTTCAAGTTATGCTGCTAACCCTGCATCGCAAGCATTTCAAGCAGCTTTGGGCGAGTTTGGATTGCGCCTTTTTGGCTTGATTTTATGGGCAGCAGCCATCACTAGTGTTATTGGGGCAGCTTATACTTCAATGACGTTTATTACTCCGTTTAAACGTACTATTACAGACAGACAACGTCAGTTTGCTACCATTATTTTTATTGTTGTTTCGCTTGCGATTTATTTAATTATGGGGACTGCACCTGTATCATTATTAGTCTTTGCTGGTGGTTTTAATGGTTTAGTTTTACCGCTTGGGTTAACTATTTTTGTTTATATTGGTTGGCGACGTGCTGATCTTATGTCAGGGTATCATTATCCAAGATGGTTATTGTTGTCAGGTTTAGTTGTGTGCGCAATTACTTGGTATATGGGCATAATGTCGGTTGCGACTATTTTTAACTATTTAAAATAGAGGACAATATGGCAATCACTAAATGTATTGATTTAAATAGTGACCTTGGCGAGAGCTTTGGTCAATGGCAAATGGGTAATGATGAAGCAATGCTAAATGTTGTTAGCAGTGCGAATATTGCTTGTGGATTTCATGCTGGTTCGCCAGCAGGTATTTTAAAAACATTAAAAGCGGCCAAAGCCAATAATGTCCAAGTGGGTGCTCATGTAAGTTACCCTGATTTAGTGGGATTTGGTCGTCGTAATATGGATGTTGCAACCGATGAGTTAACCGCTGATGTAATTTATCAGATTGGGGCAATTAAAGGGTTAGCCACATCAATTGGTACCAAAGTGACTTACGTTAAACCACATGGCGCATTATATAACACTATTGCACACGATAAACGTCAAGCAATGGCGGTGATTGATGCGCTTTGTGCGGTTGATTCGACATTGACTTTGGTTGCTCTTGCTGGCTCAAAACTGATTGAATGGGCTAAAGAAAGTGGCTTAAGCGTCGTTGCTGAAGCGTTTGCCGATAGAGCTTATCATGCTGATGGTACTTTAGTTTCTCGTAAAGAGGTTGGGGCTGTATTGCACGATCCTGAGCTAGTTGCCGACCGTATGTTGCAATTGGTTAATGATGGTGGCGTGATGTCTATCGAAGAGCAATTTGTGCGTATTGAGGCAGGATCAATTTGTGTCCATGGCGATAGTGCTGGCGCTTTAGCGATGGCACAAAAAGTGCGACAAAAACTACAACAAAATGGCATTAATATTGCTTCGTTTGCTAAAAGTAATAATAACTAAATTAGTTAATGTTTTGAAAAATTTAATTAAATTAATAAAAAAATAAAAATATGATTAGACAACACTTTACCAAGTGGGCTATAAACTTGGTCTTTAATATGACCAAACAATATAAAATATGTATTGTTAGTGATTGGATGTTGATCATATTTCGAGGTACTTAATGCGATTTTTACCCGTTAATATCGATGCGTTTATCGTAGAATTAAACAGCCTTGAGCAAACCATGGCACTTACTGATGTGCTTCAAGGTGTTATTGCTGATTGGCATATCAAAGAAATAATCCCAGCGGCACGAACCCTATTAATCCGTTATAACCCCATTGTAACCAATGCTAATATACTTGCTGAGCAGATTGCTCAATTAGATATTTCGGCAAGTGTTATGCAATCTGGCGAATTGGTAACAATACCAGTTCGCTATAATGGTGAAGATTTACCTCAAGTGGCAGACTATCTAGGCATAACGGTTGCCGAAGTCATTGCAAGGCACACTGATAACGAGTATCAAGTGGCTTTTTGTGGCTTTGCACCAGGGTTTGCTTATATGGTATCAAAAGCAGCTCAGCTTAATGTACCACGTCGAAACTCGCCACGAGTCCGCATTCCAGCAGGATCAGTTGCTGTAGCAGGGGAATTTAGTAGTGTTTACCCACAAGCAAGCCCTGGTGGTTGGCAATTGATTGGCATTACAGATACGGCAGTTTGGGATATTTATCGTGATGAGCCAGCGCTGTTCAAACCTGGTACTCGGGTTAATTTTATTGATGTGAGCCAATCGAAAACAACTTATCATTTACCTGCGCATTTATCAGCAACTAAAAAACAAGATAACCTTGTTGAACAGCAACAAGATATAACAGTATTAACGACAGGATTGCAAACATTGTTTCAAGACAATGGTCGAATTGGACAAGCTGTATTGGGCATTTCTGAATCGGGAGCGATGGATAAAAACGCATTACACAGTGCTAACCGCGTGTTAGGTAATTCAATTAATGAACCAGTGTTAGAAATTACCCAAGGTGGTTTTAGCGCCCAAATAAATAGACCAATGTTAGTTGCTGTGACGGGTGCTATATGTGAGATCACAATAACCACCATCCAAGCTGAAACCTATACTTCTCCTATGTATCGGGCAATTCAATTAGAAGCAGGTGATATTATCCGTTTAGGTAATGTAAAATGTGGTGTTCGTAGTTATTTAGCAGTGCGTGGCGGTTTTCAAGTAACACCTATTTTAACCAGTTGTGCTTTTGATACGCTTGCACAAGTTGGGCCCTTACCACTAAAATCGGGTCAAATGTTGGCGATTAAGCAAGCAAAAACGTTAAATCCAGTATCATTATCAGAAACTCCTATGATTAATTACCCAACTAGTGATGATATAGTAGTGTTAGATATTGTGCTTGGACCACGTACCGATTGGTTTACTCAGCAATCGATAGCGCTTCTTACTTCACAGTTGTGGTTGGTTACTCCAGCTTCTAACCGTATTGGCTTGCGTTTATCTGGCAAGGAATCGTTAATTCGTGAAAAACAACAAGAATTACCTAGTGAAGGTACCTGTATTGGATCAATACAAATACCAGCTAATGGACAACCTGTATTATTTTTGAATGATCACCCTTTAACAGGAGGTTATCCTGTTATTGGTGCAGTATGTAATTATCATTTAGATTTAGCAGGTCAAATTCCAGTCAATGCTAAAATAAAGTTTAATCCTATAGGGATGTTTAAAGAATTTGAAGGGAGTGATGTTGATCATGTCTGAAAATAATAAAAATACAACACATAAAGTATTGATAGCTAATCGAGGTGAAATTGCTGTACGTATTATTCGCGCTTGCCGTGATATAGGCTTGTTATCTGTTGCAATTTATGCCGATGCTGATATTGATGCACTTCATGTACAAATGGCTGATGAAGCTTATGGATTAACAGGCAATGTACCTAGCGATACATATTTAGATATTGATAAAATTATCGCAATAGCTAAAAAATCAGGAGCCACCATGGTTCATCCAGGTTATGGTTTTTTATCTGAACGTGTTGAATTTGCTAGAGCAGTACAAGATGCAGGTTTAATTTGGGTAGGCCCCAAGCCTGAAACGATTGAAATATTGGGTGATAAAGTCAAAGCAAGACAGCTTGCGTTGCAAGTGGGAGCTCCTTTGGTTGTTGGTACAAAAGAGCCTGTAAAAAATGCCAAAGAGGTTATTGAGTTTGCGCATGCCCATGGTTTACCAATTGCTATTAAAGCCGCATTTGGTGGCGGTGGTCGAGGTTTAAAAGTAGCTTGGCAAATGGACGAAGTAGAAGAACTTTATCATTCCGCAGTTCGTGAAGCTACAACGGCTTTTGGGCGTGGTGAGTGTTTTATTGAACAATTTTTGCATAATCCTCGGCATGTTGAAGCACAAGTTATTGCTGATACATTAGGTAATATTGTTGTCGTTGGTACACGTGACTGTTCATTACAACGACGTAATCAAAAATTAATTGAAGAGTCTCCAGCACCTTTTATAACAGATCAATTAGAACAGCAAATTATTCAATCTTCGATTGATATTTGCGCTAAAGCAAACTATGTAGGCGTAGGGACAGTTGAGTTTTTACTTAGCCAAGATGGTAAGTTATCTTTTTTAGAAGTTAATACAAGATTACAAGTTGAACACCCAGTAACAGAAGAAACTACAGGCGTCGATCTTGTTATTGAGCAACTGCGCATTGCCCAAGGTTTACCTCTGAGTATAGATGAAACACCTGCACCTAGAGCTCATGCCATTGAATTTCGTATCAATGCCGAAGACGCAGCTAACGGTTTTTTACCTGTAGCTGGCACTATTACACGTTTTGATGTACCAACTGGTCCTGGTGTACGCATAGACAGTGGGGTGATGGCTGGTTCAACAATTCCAGCAACGTTTGATTCCCTTATGGCAAAATTGATTATTGTTGGTAATAATCGACAACATGCCATTGCTAGAGCTCGCCGTGCTTTGGCTGAGTTTGCTATTGAAGGGGTAGCTAGTGTGTTGCCATTTGATCGTGCGGTTATTGAACATTCCGATTTTTGTGATGATTTTAAATTACATACACGTTGGATTGAAACTGAATTTACTACAACAATAGCACCAGCCAAAAGGCAAATACCACAAAAAGAAGCAGCGTTGACACACACATTTATTGAGATTGACGGTAAACGTTGTAAACTCGGTTTACCTGCACAACTATTTACAGGGTTATCCTTGCAAACGGAAGCTAATTTAGATACATCTTCAAACGTGAAAGAAGAATTATCTGAATTAATTGTCCAGTCACCTGTTTCTGGTAGTCTTTTTAAATGGGTGATCAATGATAATCAAAGCGTAAACGCAGGCGATGTCATTGCTATTATGGAAGCCATGAAAATGGAAGTTCAAGTTATTGCACATCGAAATGGTGTGTTAAAACAAATACTCAAAGAAGGCAATTATGTTAACGCAGGATCACCGGTTGCAGAAATCATTTAGATAGCGTTGGTAAAACAATAAAATTTTTCATCAACAATTAGCAAAAAACATCAAATATAGACAATATATTTTGCTTATTTTATACTCATTAGCATGATATTTTGTCTATTTTAATGTGTTAGGATGATTTATATTGAGGTTTTCTCAGCAATCAAAACTTACTGATGGCACATTAGCCTTAGCGTTATCGTCTGCTTTAACACCGGATGGAATTATTGAAAACCCTCAATTTTTTGCTGGTTATGCACTTTACCCACAGATTCTTGCTAGATCTCTACTGGTTTTAGCTGATATTACCTCGACCCGATATTTTAAACCAGTGCCGGTGTCTTTGCGTGATCCAATTTTATCTGCACAAAAAAATCAATTAAGAGCAGAGGTTTTTTCTGCCTGCAATAGTGTTTATGCCCGTTTAGATTTGTTACAACAAGGGTTTGATGGACAAATATTACGAGGTACAACCAATGTAGATATAGGTATTAGCTTAAGGCAAGCGCTAACTCAGGTTAATAATAGAGACAAACTTCATCTCAATATTGGTAATCAAGGTTTGGCTATGCGCCATATCCAAAAACAAGATAAAGATGTAATTGGAATAAAGGCCATTATTGAGCGCCCTGTTGCAATGCCGGATAGGTGGATTAGAGCACTAGGTAATGTAGCTGAAATTCATACCAAAATGGCCGCTGTTTTTACGGTAACGGGAATACAAGCACAAACCTTTATTGCAGGATTGCCAACCGTGACTAGTAAACATCAATCAAGCTGGCTAGTGCCATCTAATACTGGTATTAAATTGATGGCTCAAGGCGGTCTCGATAGTGTGTATATTTCGGGGCTACACCGGTTAAGTGCACTTAAGCGATTAATGACCAATATTAAGCGTTTAACTTTTTATCAGCTAGCAAGTGGTGAACAAGGACCCTGCATGGTTGAAGTTGAACTCGACGGTGCAAGACTTACTTTGAGCTTAACTGCACAGCCATGGCAAGGCTATTCTGGCGAAGGTGCCTTACTTGAGCTGCTTGCACCAAAACAGCAATTACAAAATGCTCAACTTGTTCAATCTATTTTACAATTTGATTCACTGATTGATCTGACTCAGCTAGCGATAAAAACAGGGTTAAATACTCAGTGCATTAATAGTTCACTGGCGTATCTGGCTATTTCAGGTAAGCTGGGTTTTGATGTACACCAGAATGGCTATTTTCATCGTCAATTGCCAGAAGATCCTAATCGACTTATCAAAGATAATCCGCGTTTAAAATCGGCCTATAAATTGATTGAATATATTGATCGAATTGATGAAAACACATGGATGGTTTGCTCAAATAACGAGGACTATCGTGTCCGTTTTGTTAGGAAGAATAGTAAATTAACAGCACAATGTACTTGCTCATGGTATCTGAATCATCAACTCAAAAAATGGCCGTGTAAACATATTTTGGCAGTACAAATTAAGGAAAATATTTATGAATGCTAACTTAGCGAAAGCCGAAGTGATTTTTACTTCTTTGAATTGGAACAATGTCACAGCCGATAATATTTTACAACAATCGTTAGGTAGCAAAGAGCAGCATACGTTAAATAACCTTGAACTTACACCGCCTAGTGGTATTGCTGCTGTTTTAAAAACCTTATTAGAAAAAATGATCGACAATCCGATAAATGCACTAATTAATGCAAATTATATTGGGCTTATCATTTTTTGGGGGGGTATCGGTTTGGCATTAAGACACGCTAGCCAAAGTACTAAAACAATGATGAATGATCTGTCTTATGCTATTTCTTTTATTGTAAGAGTTATTATCCGATTTGCCCCTTTGGGTATATTTGGACTTGTCGCTTCAATATTAGCCGAAACAGGTTTTGATGAACTGTACAAGTATGCCCATTTATTGGTTGTATTAGTTTCTTGTATGTTAATTGTTGCATTAGTTATCAATCCATTACTTGCCTATTTAGTTATGCGAAAAAACCCTTATCAGCTTGTGTTTACCTCTTTAAAAGAAAGTGCTATACCTGCTTTCTTTACGCGTAGCTCTGCGGCTAATATTCCAGTGAATATTGAAATCTGTAAAAATATAACATGGATGAAGATACCTATACTGTTGCAGTACCGTTAGGCGCCGCAATTAATATGTCGGGCGCTGCCGTTACTATAACAGTTTTAACTCTAGCCACCGTCAACTCAATGCCAGCTAGTGCTGGTATACATGTTGACATCTATTCTGCGGTATTACTTTGTATTGTAACTTCAGTATGTGCTTGTGGTGCATCAGGGATTGCGGGTGGATCGTTACTGCTTATTCCTGTCGCTTGTAGTATGTTTGGTATACCTAACGAAATTTCAGCCAAAGTGATTGGCATTGGAATTGCAATTGGCGTTATTCAAGATTCGGTTGAAACCGCATTGAACTCATCAAGTGATGTTGTGTTTATTGGCGCGGTTTCATCAGCCGCGCAGAAAAAGCAAAATGATACGACTAAAAATTAAGTATTCAAGCCTTAATTGGTAACTCTGATTTATAACTGAGCATGGTAATTTGTTATTATCAGCTCAGTTTTTATTTATTCCTCACAACCAAACATATCACATTGCTTTTTCTTGAATGGTTCTTTATTATTAAAAAAACATCTAATATTTAAGCGGTTTCTTATATTATTTAGATGTTCCGATACTATATGTGATGAGGAGACACTATGCCATTTAATGCCATTGTTTTATCGAAAGAAGAAAAAACGGGGTTTTCATGCTCCTTAAAGAGTATTAGTAAACAGCAGTTATTAGCGCAAGAAGGTGATACCTTGATCCAAATAACCTATTCAAGTATTAACTATAAAGATGCGCTAGCTTTAACTAATAAAAGTCCTGTTGTTAGACAGTGGCCAATGGTACCAGGTATTGATGGTGTTGGTATTGTGCTAGAGTGTCGTAGTGGTCGTTATCAAAAAGGCGATATAGTTGTATTAAATGGATGGGGGTGTGGCGAGACTCATTGGGGATGTTTGTCACAATATGCTTATTTAAAATCTGATTGGCTAATACCCTTGCCCAACAAATTTACAGATTATCAAGCAATGGCAATTGGTACAGCAGGTTATACAGCAGGCCTTTGTGTCCAACGTATTGTTGATTTCGATGTAAAACCACAAGATGGTATGGTTTTGGTAACAGGTGCTAGTGGTGGAGTTGGCTCAATTGCCGTTGCATTACTTACTAAACTTGGTTATCAAGTCACCGCATCAACGAGTAAAATTGAAGAAGATCATTATTTACGACAACTTGGCGCAGTAAATATTATTGATGGTCAAACCTTAAAAGAAACAGGTAAACCATTACAAAAAGAACTGTGGTCAGCTGTTGTCGATGCGGTTGGTTCGCACACTTTAGCAAATGCTTGTGCCCAAACTCAATATGGCGGCATTGTGACGTGTTGTGGTCTTGCTCAAGGCATGGACTTACCAGCAACGGTCGCGCCGTTTATTTTAAGAGGTGTTTCGTTAGCTGGGGTGGATAGTGTGATGGCAAATTATGATAAACGTGTGGCAGCATGGAATTTATTGGCACACAATCTGGATGAGAAAGTGTTATCTCATATTAGTAATACAATCACACTAAATGATTGTGTTGAGGTGGCAAATAAAATGATTGCAGGGCAAATAAAAGGGCGATTTGTTGTTGATGTAAACAAATGAATCCAGGTTTGACTAAACAGTAGTATTTTGATAATTACTGTTAATTACTTGTCCTTCTCATTTACTATAAAGTTAAAAAAACAGCGATGTAATATTTACACCGCTTTTATTTATACCACTATTTATTGTCATTGATAATGACGAGAATATTAGCAATGAAACGATCTTTACCTATTTTTAATTGATTATTTGATTATAGTCGTTAATTATACTTTTAAGTTCCCTATTCAAAGAATCAACTTCTCTTTCTATAGTATTGGTCTGTAAATTTTTTAGAACTACTTTCATTTGATTAATCAATCCAGGTAAACGATCAACAAAACGGTCATAATACATATCATTTAAACCTTGTTGCTTAATTAATTTATTTTTGCCTTTATTCGTCATTAATTCATTGGCTATGGATTCTATTTGTTGAATTTTTTGTTCAAGGGCTGATTTATCGAGATTTTTAAACTGGTTGTCTTCGGTAAAGTTTTCATTGATTAACGCAACAATATCTTCAGATAAATCCATGATTTCCATGCAATTATAGTTAAGTGTTAACCTTTTGTTTTTTATTTCTGATTTTTGAAATGCGTGGGTTTCTTCGTATAATTTTCCGTAAGCCGCTAAAGCCACACTTTTTGCTTCAACATACTGGTTATAAAGCGTGTTCAGATTATTTAACAGTTTAGGTAATTTGGCAAAGTCATCCAATTTGTACTCATTATTTAAATAATATTTAGCTATCTGGTCATAAGCTAATCCTATTTCAATATATTTATCACTTAATGATTTGCCTGCGGCATCAAGTTCGGGTAACTCCGGTTTAAATGCTAATAACTCAGTAATCAATTGTTTATATTCATTAAGCTCCTTTGGTTCTGGGTGATAGCCGATAAAAAGTTTCGTTGGATTTTTTTTACATAATTGACATCAATTTTACCGTTTTTATCACTGAGACCTCTTAAAAAATCCTTAACACTGCTATCAAGATGATAAAGAGAAGAAGTCATATTGCCTCGCCCTCTTAATTCATCAGCAGCTTGGGAGACATTAGCATTAAAAACCTCTAGCCATTACGTGCTTTCAGTGCAAATTGCCGTGAAACATCTTCAGTCTTTTTAGAATCAGAAGATTTAACTTCTGAAGCTGCTGTTGGTTGTTGCGTTTTGTTTTCAGTTGGTTTGTCATCACAGCCAATCATTAAAAATCCAGCAATCAATACGGTTAAAAATTTTTTTCATTGTTTATCCCTTCATTTTTGTGTTCTAAATTCATTGAATTAATACTTTATTATCTAACATATTCAAGACGAATCAATTTATTATTAACAACTACATAAGCAATAAGAATGAGATCATCTATATTTATTCTTTTTAAAGCCATAATTGTACATTCGTTAACTTCACTAATTTGTAAGAATGCTTTTTCAATTTCACTTAGAATTATTTTTTTCCCTCTCATTTTATAAATATCATCTTCCCTTCCTTCCAAATATAAAAAACCTTCAGAATCGAGCCAGCCATAATCACCTGTATATAGGCTTTTACTTCCATATATTGGATGTGGTTTTATTCTTTTTATTGTTGTATCGCTATTATTTAAATAACCTTCCATGACAGTTAAGCTCCTAATAACAATTTGTCCTGTTTTCCCAAATTAACACAACTGGTTATTTTCATCAAAAATTCCTATTTCTAAATTAGGAATTGCAATACTTACGCTATCAATTTTCTCTTCTAATCTATCAGGAGGGATGTAAGAACACCTTTTACATTCACTTAAACCATACATAGAGAAAACGTCAGCATTCGGAAACATTTCCTTTACCAATTTCAAACGCCTTCTTGTAAATGACATTCCAGTATTTGATATTAACCTTATGGAAAGTAAGTTAAAAAACCCCTCTGGTGTAAAATTGATATAGCATAGAATATAGTGAAGAGATTCAGGGTAACACAGTGTACTGATATTTCTAAATATTTTTAAGAATCAAAGAAACTAAAGCATCTTCTTTTTGAAGAAGAACGTTCCTTTAACAAAGAATGAGAGAACGATCTGATATAAACCATAGTCAAAAGATATTGGCAACGGAACTAATTTTTCATAATTAAATTCCTTTTTTTTATCAGAGAGAATCTTCTACTTTTTTGCTGTATTATTTTAGGGGATAGTCACAGTATTTGATGAAAAATATAAAATGGTTCGAGTATATTTCGGTGGACGTTTAAAGAGCAGATTTAAGTGTACTTCTATGGGCAACTGTGGAATCTGCCACAATAAGAAGATGGCGGAAGCGCAGAGATTCGAACTCTGGGAGGGTCGCCCCTCGCCGGTTTTCAAGACCGGTGCTTTCAACCGCTCAGCCACACTTCCGCAATGGCTGTGAATAATAAAGTAGACTTGCTTATTTGTAAATAGCTATTTTAATTTTTTTTATCGTTTGCTTTAAATTTCATCAAATTTTAAAGGAATTAAACAAACAATAACGTATTTGCCTGCAAAATTAGTGTTGGATTTTGATTAATTGAGTATAATACAACACAAATAAAATAACGTACTTTGAAAAAATGTTAGAGCAGATAGAAACTGATGAGAAAGGCTATTTAAAAAATTGGCAGGATTGGACTGTTGATTTAGTTCCAGAATTGGCAGCCAAAGAGTCCATTGAATTAACCGATGCCCATTGGGAGGTTATTTTATTTGTTCGTGATTTTTACTTAGAATATAAAACCTCACCAGCTATTCGAGCTTTAGTCAAAGCAATGGAAAAAAAGTTTGGTGCAGAAAAGGGTAATAGTCGTTATTTGTATAAATTATTTCCAGACGGTCCTGCTAAACAAGCAACTAAACTTGCAGGCTTACCAAAACCAGTTAAATGCATATAGATAAAGGATAATACTAAATTCATGAGAAGATGGAAGCTACCTTTATTGTTATTAGCTGTACTGGGTTATCTGCAATATTCTTTATGGTATGGCAAAAATAATGTGTACGATTATCAAGATAATGTAGAAATGTTAGTCAGTTTGCGTGCCGATAATGAGAAGTTAAAGACTCGTAACGAACAGATGTTTGCTGAAATTAACGATTTGCAACGTGGCTATGAGGCAATAGAAGAGCGTGCTCGTAGTCATTTGGGTATGGTTAAACCTGATGAATATTTTTATCGAATTATAATTGATTCGGATACTAAAAAACGATAATGCATAACTTGAATAATCTTAATGATATCATTGCTATTGTACCGGCAGCAGGAGTTGGTTGCCGTATGAATAGTCAAATCCCTAAACAATATCTAAAAGTTGGTTCGAAGACCGTTTTAGAACATACTCTAAATAAATTATTAACGCATCCTCAAATCGCTCAAGTTATTGTTGTGATTAGCTCAGAAGATAATATATTTAATACCCTTTCAATTGCTCAGCACGATAAGATTAAAGTTGCTTTAGGTGGCAAAACTCGAGCTGATTCTGTTTTAGCCGGATTAAAATTGCTAAATGATGAACAGTGGGCTTTAGTTCATGATGCGGCAAGACCTTGTGTGACTCATTGTGATATTACTCGGCTGATTGAAACAGTAACAACTAAAAAACAAGGCGGTATATTAGCCACTCGTGTTAGTGATACGATTAAGCGAGCTTGTCAAAATAATGATACCATTATTGATTATTCTGAAGATCGGACTTATTTATGGGGCGCTGCTACTCCTCAACTGTTTAATGCTGGCGAACTAAAATCATGTTTGCAACAAGCTCTAAATGATCATGTTGCCATCACTGACGAAGCTTCAGCCATTGAGTATTGTGGTGGGCATCCTTTATTAATTGAGTGTCGTGGGGATAATATAAAAATAACCCGTCCTGAAGATTTAGCATTGGCTACTTTTTATTTAACTAAAACAGATTCCAAATAGGTAAAAGTATGAGAATAGGTCATGGATTTGATGTTCATAAGTTTGGTGGAGAGGGTCCTATAACTCTTGCTGGGGTAAAAATTCCTTATCAATATGGCCTTGTTGCTCACTCTGATGGTGATGTTGTGTTACATGCAATAACCGATGCTTTAATTGGCGCATTGGCATTAGGTGACATCGGTAAGCTATTTCCTGATACAGATCCTAAATATAAAGGTATAGATAGTCGAATATTATTGAAAGAGGTGTATACCCTTGTTCAAGCTAAAGGTTATGAATTAGTTAATTTAGATACTACTATTATTGCCCAAGAACCTAAAATGCGACCGCATGTTGATCAAATGCGAGTTAATATAGCAGAAGATCTGAAAGTTCATTTTGAACAAATTAGTGTAAAAGCAACAACAACTGAACAATTAGGCTTTACTGGGCGTAAAGAAGGCATTGCTTGCCAAGCGGTAGTGTTATTAAGTAAAAAATCCGAAACAGTTTAAATTATACAATAGGCAATAATAGTGTTAGCACAACTTAATTATTTATATGGCAAACCGACCACTAAAGGACAATACAAGCAACAATACGAAGATTTTAATGTGACAGAAGATCTTGGCTTTGAGTTGACTGGTGAAGGCGAACATGTTTTAGTTTTTTTGCAAAAACGTGATTGTAATACCATTTTCGTGGCTGAGCAGTTGGCTAAATATGTGGAAATTTCAACCAAGCTAGTAAGTTATGCCGGTTTGAAAGATCGCCAAGCGGTGACTGAGCAGTGGTTCAGTTTACATATGCCAGGTCAACAAACACCAGACTTTTCTGCATTTAATTTGGCGGGTTGTAAAATATTAAAAGTCACACGGCATAATAAAAAATTAAAAATTGGCGCATTAAAAGGTAATTATTTTAAAATAATTTTAAAATCGTTAAATAGTCAATCTGAAATTGAATCTAAACTAGCATTAATCAAACAGCATGGTGTGCCTAATTATTTTGGTGAGCAGCGTTTTGGTCGTGATGAAAATAATATTACTCAGGCTATAAAATGGGCCAATGGCGAAATTTCGGTTAAGGATCGAAAAAAACGTAGCTTTTATCTTTCTGCGGCGCGAAGTGCGATTTTTAATAATATTGTCAGTCAACGCATTACCCAAAGTTTGCATCAAACCGTGCTCAATGGCGATATATTACAATTAGCGCACCGTGGTAGCTGGTTTATTGCTCAAGCAGGCGAATTAGTTCAGTTACAAATGCGTTTAGAACAAGGCGAGATCAATATTACTGCACCAATGGTGGGGGATTCACCACTAGGTACATTATTTGATGCGCTGGAGTTTGAGCAAAAATGTTTAGAAAGTTGGTCTGAATTTAATGATCTATTTAAAAAAGAGCGAGTAGAAACAGCAAGACGGTCAATATTGTTACGAGCAGAGCAGCTTAATTGGCAATGGTTAGATGAGCATAGTCTCGAACTCAATTTTTATTTGCCATCAGGTTGTTATGCAACAAGTGTGATACGTGAACTAATAATAGAAAATGAGTAGCCCAAATGCAAAATCTAAAAATGCAATCCCTAATTGAATTCTTACGGCAACAAGGAATAAAAGACGAGCGCGTTTTAGATGCTATTGCGTCAATTCCTCGTGAACATTTTGTTGATGAGGCGCTTTCGCATCAAGCTTACGATAATCGTCCATTGCCAATAGGAAACGGTCAAACTATTTCTCAGCCTTATATCGTAGCAAAGATGACTGAACTATTAAAATTAGAGCCTAATTCAAAAGTACTTGAAATTGGAACAGGGTCGGGATATCAAACGGCTGTTTTAGCAAAGTTAGTCGAAAATGTCTGCTCGGTAGAACGAATAAAAAGTCTACAATGGAATACCAAACGCCGTTTAAAGCAACTTGATATTCATAACATTGCAACACGCCATGGTGATGGTTGGTTAGGTTGGCCTGAACGTGGACCATTTGATGGCATCATTGTTACAGCCGCCGCATCTGAAGTGCCACAAAGCTTACTAGGACAGTTAGCCGATAAAGGACGTTTAGTTATTCCTGTTGGCGAAAATAAACAGGTTTTACAATTAATTGAGCGTGATGGAGATAATTTTGTAGCTAAAAATATGGGCGAGGTTATATTCGTGCCTTTGGTTAAAGGGGATGTTGAATAATTAGACTGCATCTCAAATAAAAAATAGAAAATAAAGCACTTATTTTCTATTTTTATACTTAAACACAGTCTTTCCTGAAACTTTTTAACAAAATTGGAATATTTACTCTGGCTGCTCAGAGCGTTTCCATTCACAAATTCCATAAATGGCATTAAACAGATAGATTAAATATTGTGTTGCGATAATGATATTGTCGGTATAGATATTTAAACCAATTACCAGTACATTTAATATAACCCATAAATACCAGTTAAACGCATATCGCATCATCAATAATAATTGAGCAACAATGCCTAGACCAAATATAAAACAGTTAGTTATTAGTTGGTAGGTTGTATTAGTTGCACCAATTTTATCCGTTAAATAAATATTAATAAAAGCGGCAATAATAAGAAATATGATTGTATATAAAAATGTGGTTTCATTGAGTGAGCGAACTTTAACGTTTTTATTATTATCAAGGTTCTTTTGCCAAGTGAATAAACCATAGATGTGTGAACAAAAATAGTAGATTGGCGGTAGTCCTGCACCAATATTGCCGCCAAGAATATTAGCACAACATTCTGCAACAACGGCAAACATACCTAATACATTTCCCATGTTTTTACGTTTTGCTAATAAGATAACGCATAGCAGACCGCAAAAAGCGCCTATGTAAGAAGTAGCGTAGCGTAAATCAAATTCAGTAAATGGGTCAGTGTATAAAAATGCTAGTGTTACACATAATATACAAAAAAATGGATAGAATTTATTACGTCCAATTAAAATGGCAAGATTGCTTAATTTATTCATAATTTATTACTCTTCATCATTAATAAGTTGATTAACTAGTTCAATGCAGCGTAAATAACGTTCTTCGTAATCGGGAGATTCTATTTCTATATATTTGATATTATTTTTTTCTAATAACGTTATTAATAGTTTTTGAAAATCTTTACGTTGTTTTGGACTGCCTAAATGACGTAAACCATCAGCGACCCATGGCGTGTTATTACCGAGTAAAATCACTAAATCAAAACGATAGTTATTGATCATAGCTTGTAAAAATGGATGTTCTTTACCTTCATATTTTTTACAAAAAGCTTGAGTTGTCACAAAATCGGTATCAATAAACGAAACTTTATTGGCATGTTTTATGGCAAAATCGATATATTGTGCATGCCCTAATGCGATTTTATCGTAGTCAGCATACTGTAATGCGCGTTCGTCCCCGCCAAGTTGAGAAAATACATAATCCCTACCATATTCCCATGCACTGGTTGTGTTAAATACGTTTGCTAGTTTATTAACTAAAGTTGATTTACCACTAGATTCTCCCCCTAAAATGGCAATGGTTCTAACAAAAAAAGGTCTAACTTCGGTTGGAATGTATTGCCAGTTTTTCAGCGGTGCTTGACGGATTTGAGTACCACTTATTTGCATAAATTGTCGTTTTGGATCAATTAAGACAGTTTCTAGATCAAACAAATCTTTATACATAGCGACATCTTGCGGTTCACTTGAGTAAACATAATCTGGTTTTATGCCTTTTTCTTGAAATAGTTTCTTTACTCGTTCACTCCACTCATGCCAGCCATTTGGGTAAGCTGGAATGCCGTCTTCTTCTAATAATTCAATGTGGATATTTTTTTGATATTTAAAAGTTTGCAGTAGCCAACGAATTCTATCATTAATAGTTGGTTGGCGAGACATAGCACTTTGTTTAAAAAGCGCTTCGTCGCGTTGAGTATCAGAACAAAGAATAACATATAACTCATCAACCTGACTAATTGCTCGTTGAATAAGATAAATATGCCCAGTATGTAAAGGATAAAATTTGCCAAAAATCACACCCACTTTTTTATTTTTGGTTGGTTCTTCAATTTGTAAATATTGATGGAGTGATTGTAATTTTTGTGCACTTGGATTTTTAATTTTATCATTAATGAGTTGACTAAGATAACCTTTAGTCATTTGGCAAGCATCGGCTACAGTCTGTAAAGATATATTCTTACGTTTGATTGCTTTTTTTAGATAACTGAAGTTACTCATATAGTCCCCTTATTTTGTTTTTTATTTTAAACAAAATATAAATCATTTTTATTTTTTGTTCAATATATTAAACGTAAAATAATTTATTTTTTTTACAACTATGTTAAAATTAATAGCAATTAAACAGATAAAATAACGACTCTTTTACCATTGTTAAAGAGAATTATGTGCCGTTTAACTTATAACATAATTATATTTAAATAGTTATAATTAGTTTTTACTTCAAAGGAAATATATGAAAATTCAGAAATTAGCTTTTTTAATTGCATTTGCTTCTAGCAGTGTTTTTGCAAACAATAATGTAACACTTAATAAAGTCACGCTTTTTTTGCAAGGTGCAGAATTACAAGGGCAATCAACGGTGTCGTTAACCAAAGGGGAAAATGAAATTTTATTGACAGGAATTGCTGATGGTGTCAAAACTAATTCAATTAATGTGGGATTTGGTAATAATGCTAATGTAAAAGTATTGTCAACGTCATTAGATGATAGTTATGAAGGTGATAATAAAGAAAGTGAAGATATTAAGCCTTTACTTAATGAGTTAAAACAGTTACAAGAAAAATTTGATACCACTGAAGTGCAATTAAAAGCCGTATCTGAACAAGTTAACCTTTTACAAGGCAATCGTTTGGAGCAATTAGTTAAAAATGCAAATGATAATTTTAATGAGATGAAAAATACTTTGGATTTTGTTAAGAGCAATTTAGTTTCGACATTAAACGAACAAAACAGACTCCAAAAAGAAGTCAATCAAATAGAAGAACAAATAGCACAATGTCAAGATAAGATCGATAAACAGAAAGCTTTGATAAAAAACACAACCAATGCAATTATCGTGAAAATTTATTCTGATAAAGATGTTACACTACCAGTTACCTTGTCCTATGTTACGAATAAAGCTGGTTGGGCGCCGATTTATGATGTGCGTGTTGCTGATGTCAGTGCTCCGTTACAACTAACATATAAAGCCGATATTTATCAAAATAGTGGTTTAGATTGGCAAAATGTTGATTTCAGTTTATCAACTTCTAAGCCAAGTGAAGGCATAACTGCTCCAGATTTAGCTCCTTGGTATATTGACATGTATACTGAAAAAGGTGGGTTCTTTTTCACTAAGAGTGAGAAAGATTACGATGAAATCAGTGCAAGAAAGTCAAGATCAGTTTACGCTAATGATGATAATACATTAACCAATACATTGGGTATTAATACTCGCTTTGAGGTTAAATTACCTTATACTATTAAATCTAATAGTAAGAATAATATCCTTACATTACAAAATAAAGAAGTTCAAGCAGAATATCATTATATTGCTATTCCTAAATTAGATAACAGTGTGTACTTACAAGCACAAATTATTGATTGGGATAAGCTTAATCTTTTACCAGGAAGGTCGACAGTCTTTTTTAATGGTAATTATGTTGGCGAAAGCTTTATTACCACTAAAGATCTAAAAGAAACCCTCGATATATCTTTAGGAAAAGATAAAAATATTTTTATTTCACGTAACCGTAATGTTAATGAAACATCAAAACCTTCGTTATTTGGTAATGACATTTCACAAAAATATGCTTATACCATTGATGTAAAAAATACCAAAATACTACCTATTGATATTGTTGTTTATGATCAACTACCGACGATAGTCAATAAATCAGTTTCACTTGATGATGCAAAATATGATGGCGCAAACTACAATAAAGAAACTGGCGAATTAGCATGGAAATTTAAGTTAAATCCAAGTGAAAATAAAAATCTTAACTTAAGTTTTAAACTGACTTATCCAAAAGATAAAGTTAACGATATAATTGGTTTATAAATAAGTTAATAACTGAAATAGAATATGTTAAACGAGTGGTTAAACCAATTTAAACAAGATAGCCAAAGTAGTTTGCTTGATATTCATTTGGCAACGTTTTTGACGAATAAAGCAATGTTAAATGATGATATTACTATCAAACGTTTTAGTTTTTTGGTTCTATCACTAAGTAAAGAGGTTAGATCGGGACATGTTTGTCTAGATCTTGCTTATTTAGATGCATCAACGATGGAATCACAGCTTTGGTTACAATTAGATTCGCCAAATGTGCAAGATTGGAAAATTGCTCTTGAACAAGCTTATGATAGTCAGGTTGTGAGTGATGGAACAAATTTGTCTCCGCTTATTTTTATTGAAAATAAACTTTATTTTCAAAGAATGTGGTCAGATGAACAAAATGTAGCTCAATATTTCAATCATACAGCTTTAGATAAAGAACTTAGCTACAATACTGATTTAACCACTGTACTTAATCAACTTTTTATTCAGAATCAAACCGAAATCGATTGGCAAAAAGTAGCAGTTGCTGCTGCGTTAACTCGCAAAGTTGCTATTATTTCTGGTGGACCAGGTACAGGTAAAACAACCACTGTTGCCAAAATTTTAGCCGGAATTTTGTTAACCAATCCGCATGCTCGAATTATTACATCGGCACCTACAGGAAAAGCGGCATCAAGGTTAACCGAATCACTGAGTCGCACAATCGAGCAACTCGATTTTGCATCACTAAATATAAAAGCAGAAGCAATCACTTTACATCGTTTATTAGGTGCAAAAGCAGATAATCGTTCATTTAAGCATGATAAGAATAATCCATTGCATGTCGATGTGTTAGTCATTGATGAAGCATCTATGGTTGATTTAAATATGATGGCAAGAGTAATTGAAGCATTACCTAATTCTGCTCGTTTAATTTTGTTAGGTGATAAAGATCAACTCTCATCAGTTGAAGCCGGAGCCGTGTTTGGTGACCTTTGTACCTTTATTTCGCATGGTTATAGTGAAGCACGGGCAAAAGAGCTAAGTCAATTGACTGGTTATGATGTACCAGCTTGCCAGCAAACAGCAAAAATTACTGATAGCATTTGTTTATTACAAAAAAGTTATCGTTTTAACGAATCATCTGGTATTGGCTTGTTGGCTAATGCAGTCAAAGCTGGGAGCTCAACTTCTGTTAAAAAATTATTATTAGATGAATCACTGAGTGATATTCAGTATCATGCTCTTTCTTCACAACAGGCTTATGAAGATATTTTACACGATAGTATTAATCATTATAAACATTATTTAAATGTGATTAAGCAGAATGGAACTAATGATATAGCGTTGGTTTTATCTAAATTTGCTGAATATCGCTTACTTTGTGCTGTCAGAGAAGGACATTTTGGTGTCGAAGGTTTAAATAAACAAATTGAATTACTTTTAGCCAAAAACAAATTAATTTATTTGAAAAATAAAGAAGCATGGTATGTTGGTCGACCCATCATGATATTACGTAATAGTGCTTCATTAGGGCTATATAATGGTGATATTGGCATTACATTAAAAGCTGAGCATAATAGTTCAAAATTGCGTGTTTATTTCCCTTTTGCTGATGGATCTATTAAAGGGTTTTCTCCATTTCGATTACCCGAACATGAAACGGCTTATGCCATGACAATTCATAAATCACAAGGTTCAGAATTCGATGATGTAAATATTATCTTACCAACTGATAATTCGCCGTTACTTAATCGTTCTTTACTTTATACTGCTATTACCCGTGCTAAAAAAACGGTTTCAATTTATGCGACTGAAGCTATCTTGTTACAAGCAATTAAATCACAAACGCAAAGACATAGTGGTTTAGTCAGTTTATTGCAAAATAATAGCTGATTCTGTTTTGATAAGCATATTTGAGTTTATTTTTTGAAAGATGATGTGTAATTCGAGGAAGAAATAATAAAACAGGGCTAAAAGCCCTGTAATAATTAAATTAATGGATAATTTTAGCTAAGAAGTCTTTAGCACGATCTGATTGTGGATTAGTAAAAAACTGCTCTTTTGAGGTATCTTCAATAATTTCACCAGCATCCATAAAGATAACTCGGTGGGCTACCTTACGCGCAAAGCCCATTTCATGAGTAACCACCATCATAGTCATACCTTCATAAGCCAGTTCAACCATAACATCTAGCACCTCGTTTACCATTTCAGGATCTAGTGCTGAGGTTGGTTCATCAAACAACATAACAATAGGATCCATACATAACGCACGAGCGATCGCTACACGTTGTTGTTGACCACCAGAGAGCTGAGCAGGGTATTTATCTGCATGGGCAAGTAAACCAACACGCTCTAAAAGATTAAGCGCTTTTTCTCGAGCTTCTTCGTCTGTTCGACCTAAAACTTTAATTTGTGCAAGTGTTAGATTTTTTAAAATAGTTAAATGTGGAAACAGTTCAAAGTGTTGAAATACCATACCTACTTTGGATCGTAATTTAGCTAAGTTAGTCGCTTTATTTGTAACTTCTGTTCCATCAATAATAATTTTGCCTTTTTGTACAGGCTCTAAACAATTTACAGTTTTTATCAGGGTTGATTTTCCTGAACCTGAAGGGCCACAAACAACAACAACTTCGCCTTTACCAACCCGAGTGGTGCAGTTTTTTAATACCTGAAATTGTCCATACCATTTTGAAATATTTTCTAAGGAGATCATCGAGTAATCCTTTTCTTAAAATAATTAACTAGACGTGAAACGGTGAAGCAAATAACAAAATAAACAGCTCCTGTAAATAATACCATTTCGACGATTAAACCATCTCTATTGCCTACAATATTAACCGCACGATAGAAGAAATCAGCTAAATTTAATGTATAAATAAGTGTTGTATCTTGGAATAATATAATTCCTTGCGTTAATAATAATGGCGCCATAATACGAAATGCTTGCGGTAAAATCACCATTCTTAATGCTTGGCTTTTGGTCATACCTAGCGCTAATGATGCACTGATTTGACCTTTAGACACACTTTGAATACCAGCTCGAATAATTTCCGAATAGTAAGCTGCCTCAAATAAAGCAAAAGCGATTAATGCCGACACGAAACGTATATCTGTTGTAGGCGGAAGATTTAAAATCTTTTCTAATAATTGAGGAACAAGTAAATAAAACCAAAGCAAAACCATCATTAATGGAATTGAACGGAATATATTTACATAGCATAAAGCAAACCAATGTAGCACTTTAATCGAAGAAAGTCGCATAATGGCAAGTAGCGTTCCCCAAACAATACCAAAAATCACCGCGGTAAGTGTTATCTCTAAAGTTAATAACATACCTCTCATGATATAAGGTAAATTAGGTAGGATTTGTCCCCATTCTAAATCCATCATGATTTACCTCCCAATATGCCAGGAAGTCGTACTTTTTTCTCAATATATTGCATAGTAAACATTATGACTACATTGATAAGTACATACCCGAATGTAATAGCTATGAATGATTCATAAGGTTGGCCAGCGTGTTCAAGCAATTGGTTTGCTTGTTTGGTTAATTCGATATAACCAACAGTTGAGGCAACAGCTGAGTTTTTAACCATATTTAATATTTCAGATGTTAACGGTGGTAGAACACGTCGATAAGCGTTTGGCAATAAAATATATAAATAAGTTTGTTTTAAGGTTAATCCTAATGCAATTCCTGCACTTTTCTGACCTGTAGGGATTGACTGAATAGCAGCTCTCACTTGTTCACATATACGTGCACCTGTGAATAATCCTAATCCTATGGTTGACATTAATAAAGTAAATATCATAGGGTCAAGACTATATAACCAGTCACGGATAGATTCTGGTACCAACGCTGGTACAACTTCAATCCAAAAGAATAAGTGAATGATTAACGGGATATTCCTAAAAACCTCAACATAACATGTACCTAAGCCAGATAAAAAGCGGTTAGGTAATGTTCTCAGCACACCAAATAGCGAACCAACCAAAAAGGCAACAGTTCCTGATGTAATAACTAGCAATATGGTCATTTGGAAACCTAACCACAACCAGCCAAGATACGTTGTATCCCCAAATGGTGCTGGTTGAAGAAAAATTCCCCAATTCCAACTTGTTGTCATAAATACTCCAACACGTAAAAAAATGTAATAGTACTAAATAAGATGATGGACGCAGTTGCCTACGTCCTTATGGGAAAATATCTGTGTATTAATCTAATGCTTTATCATTAGGATGAGCGAAAAGTTCTTTCATCTCAGAAGACATATCAAAGTTCATATTTAACCCTTTTGGTGGAATAGGTTGTTTAAACCAGCGGTTATATGACTTTTCGGCGACACCTGATGTTTGTGCTTCTGAAATAGTTTTATCGACTAAAGCTTTAAATTGTGGGTCTTGTTTACGCAACATACAACCATAGGCTTCATAAGATAATGGTGTACCTACAATTTCCCATTGTTCAGGTTTTTTTGCTTTGGATCGCTCACCTGCTAATAATGCATCATCGATAAGAAATGCTGCTGCTCGTCCACTTTCAAGTGTGCGAAATGCATCACCATGATCTTTGGTCGCAATAATACGAATATTTAACCCTTTTTCAGTATTGATTTTGTTGAGCATAACTTCGGATGTTGTACCTGAAGTTACGACCACATTTTTACCTTTCAGATCGTCAATATCTTTAATATTGCTATTAGTTTTAACTAAAAAGCGAGTGCCAACAATAAAGATTGTATTTGAAAAATCAACTTGTTGTTGACGAGAAAGATTATTGGTTGTTGAACCACATTCAAAATCGTAAGAACCATTTTGTAAAAGTGGAATACGGTTTTGAGAAGTCAGCGGTAAGTATTTAACTTGTAAGTTAGGCATGTTTAACTCTTTTTTTACCGCATTAATAATAAGATCTGAGTAATCTTGAGAATAACCAACAACTGTTTGGTTATCACCATAATATGAGAACGGGACTGATGATTCTCTATGTCCTACGACAATCACACCATTTTCTTTTACTTTAGCTAGTGTACCAGTTAATTCATCGGCAAATGCGGTACTACTCACTAGACCTAACATTGCAAATGATAACACTAGTTTGGTTAATTTTGTCTTTTTGTTCATACTCATCTCCTACAGTTTATTTTGTATCATATTAAATAATTTTAACATTTTTACAAAGGGCATATATTATAACTTATTTTTTAGCATAAAAGTACTTTTTACTGTTTATTTATCTATCATTGGAGCTAGATGTAACCAGCAATTAACGCAATATTAGATTATTGATTACATCAAGACTTATTAAAACCCAATTATATTTAAGCAATAATTATGCCAGTATCGTGAACTATAAACGTTTTTTTATAAAAAGTGAGATAAACATTAATGCCATCACAACTAAATAAGGCCAATTCCCCCATATAGCATAAGGCGTTAGTCCGGTTGTTGGTGATACAGATGCAGATAATGCGCCTGTTTCAAATTGCGGTAATTTTTTAACAATATTACCATGTGGATCAATAATTGCTGTAATCCCTGTATTAGTACTACGAATTAAAGGTCTACCAAATTCAAGCGCTCTAGCTTGCGCCATTTGTAAATGCTGTTTAGGTCCAATACTATCACCAAACCAAGCATCGTTTGAAACAGTAAGTAAAAAATCAGTATCTGGGGTAAAATTTTGCCACATTAAATTCGATAAAATCACTTCATAACAAATTGCTGGGGTAAATTTAAAGCCTTTTATTTGTAATTGAGGTTGTTTTGCTTCGCCAGATTTCATTGAGGACATAGGAATATTGAGCAGTTCAGCAATTGGTTCAAGTACTGATTCTAACGGTGTAAACTCCCCAAAGGGCACTAGATGGTGTTTTTTATAACGGTTGATAGTTGGATATTGATAAGACTCTTTTTCTCCTAATACTAATAAAGTATTGTAGATATATCCATTAGATTGATAGCCATTTTCGCCAAAACGATAATCAATAATACCAACAGCTATTTCAGAATCATGGGCTCGGGCTTCGTTATCCAGATATTGTAAAAAAGATTGTTGATTTATTTCGTAATCGGTGATGCTGGCCTCTGACCAAATGATAATTTTATCTTTACCAAAGTTTTGTTTAGTCAATTTTGTATAGGTTTGTAATGTTTTGTTAAGTTGTTCTTTTGTCCAACGTATTGACTGTGAAATATTTCCTTGAATTAAAACAAAATTAGCTGAACGAGTATCATTAGCTTTAGTCCAATTAATATTATTGAATAAAATTGGTGCAAATAAGATCACAAGTAGTGCAATAAATGCACTAAGCGTGTGCATTTTTGGCGTTTTGCTATTTATTGTCTTTATGCAATAAACAAATAATCCACACAAAATTGTTAGCAGTAAATTAACACCATCAATCCCCAATACAGGAAAATAGCCTTTTAACGGACTATCAAGTTGGCTATAACCGAGTTGTAACCAAGCAAATCCTGTTAAAATATACCCTCGTAAGAATTCAGTTAATTGCCAAAGCACAGGAGCAAGAAGTACAAGTTGTTTAAATGAAAATTGTCCAGCAAAACGATTTGCTATCCTTAATAGAAAAGCAAATAGCATAGGATAGATCGACAAATATAGGATTAAAAAACCTAAAATGATAATAGCAATGAGAGCGGGTAACTCTCCATACTGCTTAATACTGATATAAACCCAATGAATCCCTGCGGCAAAATAGCCAATGCCCCAACTTAATCCTAATAACATAGCTTGTTTTTTAGATCTATCAGCAGTAAGCCATAAAAGACCAGTAAACGATACAAAAGCTAGAGGCCAAATATGAAATGGAGCATAACTAAAAACTGCTATACCACCAAAAATTAGGCTTAATAATATCTTTTTAAGCATTTTCAGGTAACTCTAAATTAGGCGCGGTAGCCCCATCAGGAATAGTCACATGCAATTGAATGATTCGTCTTCGATCTGCAATGGTAACTTTAAATTGATAGCCGTCAATGGTAATGGTTTCTCCGCGTAAGGGTAAGCGTCCAAAATGTTGCATTACCAGCCCTCCAATGGTATCCATCTCATCATCACTAAAATCAGTTGAAAATATTTCATTAAAATCTTCCACAGGAGTGAGGGCTCGCACAGTATAAACCGATTGCGTTAAGCGACGAATATCGCGATCTTCAACTTCATCATACTCATCTTCAATATCGCCCACGATGAGTTCTAAAATATCTTCAATAGTCACAAGCCCCGAAACACCACCAAATTCATCAATAGCCATTGCCATATGATAGCGCTGCATACGAAACTCTTTTAACATATGATCGACACGTTTACTTTCGGGAACAACAACGGTTGGTCTGAGAATTTTTTTGAGATCAAAATTATCAATACCTTGGCGAATAAAAATCAAAAGATCTTTAGCCAATAAAATGCCTTCTATGTGATCTCTATCTTCACTAATAACAGGATAACGAGAATGCCCATGTTCAGAAATAATATCTAGACACTCATCAAGTGAATAATTGTCTTTTATGGTAACAATTTGAGAGCGAGGAATCATAATATCGCGAACGCGTTGTTCTGCTATATCCATTACCCCTTCAATCATATCTAAGGTATCAGGATCGATAAGTTCGTTTTCTTCGGCTTCGCGAATTACTTCGATCAATTCTTCTTTATCTTTGGGTTCCGAATTAAATAATTGACTTAACCATAATGCAAACCCTTTTTTAGGTCTCCAGTGATGATCATCACTCATTTGCTCTTTTCCTTTCTTACTTTGTTATTAATTTAAATTATTTTATATATTTTGTTTAGTTAGCTAAATTGCCATCGAACTAAGCTGACCATTGAGTATTTTTATTCATCAACGGGTTGATAAGGATCTTCAAATCCCAATTGTTGCATAATATCAATTTCGATATTTTCCATTTCTTCAGCTTCTTCGTCAAGAATATGATCATAACCGAGTAAATGTAAACAACCATGCACAATCATATGTGCCCAGTGCGAAGTTAATGATTTATGTTGTTGCTCAGCTTCAGCTTCAACCACTTGCTTACAAATAATTAGATCACCCAATAAAGGAACATCGATCTCGATTGGGGATTCAAACGGAAAAGATAAAACGTTAGTTGGTTTATCTTTATGACGATAGGTACAATTTAATTGCTGACTTTCTTGTTTATCAACAATACGGATAGTGAGCTCGGCGTTATCCATAAACTGAGGTAAAATAACCTCTAACCATTGCATAATTTGCGCTTCGGTAGGCAAATTTTTGTTATCTTCTGTAGCAATTTGCAAATCTAAAATAATTGCGCTCATCATATTTACCTTACTTTATTATTCACGATGATAAGGATGATTAGTGGTTAAACTCCATGCACGGTAAAGGCTTTCAGCTACAATAACCCGCACTAAAGGATGAGGAAGGGTAAGTGGCGACAGTGACCAACTCTGTTCCGCCGCCGCTTTGCAAGCAGGAGATAACCCCTCAGGTCCACCAATCAATAAACTCACATCACGGCCATCTACTTTCCAACGTTCTAATTGTTCAGCTAAATTATGCGTTGTGTAAGGTTTACCTGGAATATCAAGAGTCACAATGCGATTGCCTTTACCACAGGCACTTAACATTGCTTCGCCCTCTTTATCTAAGATCCGTACAATATCTGCATTTTTGGTACGTTTTCCAGCGGGGATTTCAATAAGCTCTAAAGGCATATCTTTAGGAAATCGTGATTGATAATCATTAAAAGCAGTGGTAACCCAGTTTGGCATTTTATTGCCAACAGCAATAAGCTGTATCTTCACGTGATTAACTCCAAAGCTTCTCAAGTTCGTAAAGCTGACGGCTTTCTTCTTGCATTATATGTACAATGACCGCATCCATATCAACTACGACCCAATCGGCATCACTTTTACCTTCGCTACCTAACACCAAATGGCCTTGTTTTTTTGCTTCATCAAGTAAATGGTTAGCAATAGAGGAAACATGACGGTTTGAAGTGCCAGTACAAATAATCATATAATCGGTAATACTTGATTTGCCACGAACATCAAGGGTAACAATGTCTTTTCCTTTTAGATCATCAATCTTATCAATAATAAAATCTTGTAACGACTGCTGCAAAATAATCTCTCTTTTTATTAAAAATAAAGCGCCATTATAGCATATATTTTAAAAATAACGGTGATGATAACTTACACATATTTTTATTGATTATTGGGATTGCTTTTTTCTTTTCTTTTTTGCTAGTTTATCTTCACGCATTTTTTTTATTTGTTCTTTTCTGTTTTTCTTTATTTGGTCTCTTTTCAATTTTTTTTGATTATTTATAGCTAAACGTTCCTCTTTATTTAGAGTATCTTTTATTGTATCTTTTGCTTTTCGCATTTTTTCTCTATTTATGCTAAATTCCTCTAGCACCTCTGTTAACGACGATATACCCAACAAGAATAAAAGTCCTAAAAATAAACCTAATAAAGATGGATATATTGGGTTGTAATCGTGACCCACGCGCGGAAGGATTCTAACCGTTGCTGCTTCTACAAAATTGGTACTAAATAAAAAAAGTAAGAAAAATATCGCTTTCATAATATATGCAATTTAATGGAATAATTTCCACGTATTTTATCTTATACAAATATATAGATGTTAAAGGAAATTTGAACAATAAAAAAGCAAAGTTTTATATTTCAATGGCACACATTTTCAAACAAAAAATTAGTGTTGCTGATCCAATTTTTGTAAAAATATTCAGGATTCTATACCGTCTTGAGATTAAAAAATGAAAATAATAATACGAAATTTGAATTGAGATGTGGAATAATCTAGGAGTAAACAAATAAAAACTTTAATAAAATTAATTCTAAATCTGAGGTGTTTTTAGTCAAAGCCCACGGGCAAGTAAAATTGCTCACGTGGGTTTATTTCAGTTACGTACAATCTTATTTATATAGATTTATAAAAACAGTTTGTGCAGTGCTTGCGGGGTTAGATGATACTTCTTTTACATAATAAAAGTGCGCACCATTAGCAACTGCATGTTTTTGTGCGGCGGCACTGATTTCTGCTGTATTGTTAAATACACCATGGAAGCTAATAGTACTAAATGGCGTCATGTGTTTAAATGCTTCGCTACTAATTTCGTAGGCATCTTGACCTGCTATTGCTGTTGTGACGATATAATCCCTAACGGGTGCGTCTTGTTTGTATAAAGCAACTTCGATATTTTCTGCTTGGTTTCTAATATCATCAGATGAAATTGAATCGATATAAAACGCATAGGCATTTTTTTCAGCGGCTAATTTACTTGCAGCTTCGGTAATTTCGGAAGTGTTATTGTAATTACCTTTAAATTTAACAACATCAAATGGTAAATAGTAAAGAGCTTTTGAACGTTCATAAGAAACCACGCCATTATAAATAGTTTCATTTTTCTGTACGGCTATTGGTGCGTTAGATTTGTAAATATTGGCATAAACAATCGCACGATCTGAAGAAGTTCCATTAGCTGGACTTTCCATTGCAGTAATATAGTAATATTTAGCACCTGCTTCATCGGCAGCGCGAGAAATATCTTTAGCAGCATTTTCGGCTTGTAAATAACTTCCAGTTACTGAAATTTCTTTTAATGGTACTAAATGACTACTTTCTTTAGCAGTTAATGGCTCAGCAGCATAAAGACTAGCAACAGGTAATGATAACAATACGGCTAATGCAATAGAGGATTTGGTAAAACGTTTCATAATATATTCCTTCATTTTTGAATTATTAAAATAGAAAATCGTTGTTTAACGCTTATTTTATTTGCAAATACATTTATTGATATTACTTCGAAAGTATTCGAACTGGCAGAGCTCCTGATGTGTTGTCCTTGTCTACTTGTAAAAAGCGTTAAGACATTAATAGTTGTTTTGGTAGGGAAAAATAGTAAAACAACTTGTTATTGTTATAAGACGTTCAGTAATAATCCTCAAGTTCTTTTAATCAAATAGAAGGGTGCCTAGCATTAATTGTTTAAAATGAAATGAATTGTCAAAAAAAGAGTTAATTTGAGCTAATTAAGAATGTTAATATTTTCTAAATTATATTTTTCCTACAGATTATTCTCTAATTCTTTCAATAAAGAATTTAAGGATTTGTGCAGTTAATCCCCAAATAACCCGATTGTGATACTGATAATAATAGACAGAATACTCAGCTCTTTTTGCCATTTAGGTGATCGGTTTAAAATGATATCAAAAGGGAAATCATCAGAAGGTTTATGCCCGACAAACATTGTTGCACGCTGAGGGGGATTTTGAATAAACCACTCAATAGGAACGGTAAAAATCTGTTCGACTTCATCATGATTTAGTTGCAAATCATCAAATGAATTGATTGTGCCAACAAATGGATAAATAGCCATACCTAATGTTGCAATAAACTTGGGTAATGCTCCTAAAATTGTTATTTGGTTAAAGGGTATGCCCAATTCTTCAACTGTTTCTCGTTTAGCTGTGTATTCGGGGTTGGTATCAGATAATTCCACACGCCCACCAGGAAAACAAATATCTCCAGGTTGCCATTTTAATTTTCTAGATCTAATTTGAAATAAAAGATGCAATTGATGATCAATATCAATAATCGGCAATAATACTGCAGCTTTATTATCGATAAATTTTGTGTTTTCTTTTTTTTGCATCTGTTTAGCAATATTTTCAATTGTTATCATAATTATTCATTTTATTTAGGGTTTAAATTTTTGTTCTATTTACCTTACACAAATAACATGCTAGATTTAATAGTAGCGTTAAATTAATACGCGTGTTTTATCTAATTGAAGCCATGCAATATTATATCAATAACATAAAAAAAGAGCTTGAAGATCTTGCCAAATTGAAACGTGAGCGTGCTATCATTGGTATGTCTCCTGAATTTCAGCAGGTATTTTTATTACTTCCTGCGCTTTTTCATTATCACGCACCTAAATTACCAGGATATATGGAAGGGGATATACCTTCAGGTATTGCTTGCTATCAATTGTCTGATGATGTAAGTAAACGGCTTAAAACCGAATTCGATTTTATTCCATCCACTAACGAAAATAAAATAATTAATATCCCAGCAATATCCGCTTTATATACAATGGGAAGTACTTGTTCTATTGGACAGTCAATTCAATCTGATCTTGATATCTGGATATGCATTGAAAACAATTTAACAGATCAACAAAAAGAAGCTTTACAACAAAAATGCCGTTTGCTCGAAGGTTGGGCGGCAAATTTGCAAGTCAAATTAACGTTATTTGTGGTAGATGCTGATCGTTTTATTAATAAACATCATGAATGTCTAATGGGCGAAAATTGCGGAACTGCGCAGCATATTTTGTTACTTGAGGAGTTTTACCGTTCTGCAAATTTGTTGGCTGGCAAATATTTACTGTGGTTTGTAATACCTTATAATTTCACCGTGAATAACGTTACTTACCCTACTTATGAGAAGTGCGTTCAAGCGATGGTTGATCTTAATTTAATCGAGCGAGAACAATGGATTGATTTTGGTCCACTAACTGGATTATCAGCTCAAGAGTATTTTGGCGCAAGTTTATGGCAACTTTACAAAAGTATTGATTCACCTTTTAAAGCCGTACTCAAAACCCTATTATTAGAAGCGTACTCATGGATTTACCCACAAAATAAACCAGTTGCTTATCAAATGAGGGAACTGATTCAAAAAGGCGAAATTCATAATGGGATGTACCTAGATTCTTATTACATGTTGTTGGACAGAATTAGTAAATACCTCATTGAAATTAATGATTATGAACGACTTGAATTAATTCGTAATTGCTTTTATTTGAAAGTGAACGAAAAACTTTCTATCCCAACACAATTGTCGTCATGGCGACGCTCTATTTTAAGTGAGTTAGTTAAAAGTTGGGGATGGGATGAGCAACAAATTGCAAAATTAGATGCGAGTCAATCTTGGAAAATAGGGCAAGTCCGAGAAATACACGAAATCTTATTACACACTATGATGTCTGGCTATCGAAATTTACTCAATTTTGGTCGTCGTAATAATTTAGACTCATTAATTAGTCCTCAAGATCTGGCAATATTAACACGTAAGCTCTATGCTGCTTTTGAAGTATTACCGGGAAAGATTACAACGTTAAAGCTCAATATATCTGATAATTTACAAGAGGAAGCATTAACTTTTATTCATGTTGCAGAAGATCGCATCAATCGAGCAGGATGGTATGTTTACAATCAAAAACCCATGTTGCACTCAATTATTGGCCATCAATATCTTGAATATAGCAAATACTTAGTAAAACTAGTAGGCTGGTGTTATTTTAACGGATTAATTGCTGATAGCACTCACTTTTATTATCATGATGGTGAAAACCGAAATAATTTGAAAATTAATAAATTGATCGCAGATCTAAAAAATTACTTTCCTACTGATGTGCCAGCAGCAACTGAAGAACAGTTATATGGACCATGCGAAATTCGTCACTTAGCTATTATTTTAAATTTAGAAGACGATCCGACGGCTAATATTGAATTAGACGATGAAGTGACCAATAGTGTACTTAATTATGGTAAAAACGAACTCAGCTTAGTGGGATCAATTGATCTTCTTTATCGTAATTCGTGGAACGAAATTCGTGTTCTCCATTTCAGCGGTGCGTTATCGGTACTGCAGGCGATTAAGGAGTTACTAAATCGAATGCATAAAGATGCTGATTTACCCAATTCGCTAGAAATATTTTGTTATAGCGAGTACCAGAGTGATGAAATCAAACAACAAATGAAAAAGTTAATGGATGAATGTATTGATTTACGTTTAACTACCACTCAAAATAACTCAACGCAAGTAAAACCATTAAGGATCGGTGGAGCTTCATGGTATCTATTTTTTGAGCGATTAGGGGTATCATGTCATCAATTTGAAAATGCGATTGATTTTTATGGTGCGGTATCAAATAACAAAATACAAGGTAGACCACTAAACATTTTAGACGAAACAAATGAACTACCAAAAGAAATTGATAGCGTGGCTTATGCCGGGATCATACAATTCTTTTTTGAAAATACTGATTCAGGTTTTGATCTTTACATTCTAAATGAACATAACCAAGTTGAAATATACCGTAATTGCAACGGTTCAATAGATAATATGGTTAAAGATATTAACGAATTTTATATCTTATCTGACGATCGTTTTTCATTTACTACCAGTAGCTCAGTTAATTTTAATCTACCTCAATTTTATCAAATCACCTATAATGAGCGAGATGAAAGACAGATTATCCCGCTTAATTAAAAGATCGGCAAACGATCTTACTTGAATGTAATCATGTCAAAAAGTTTCAGGTAACTATGTGTTTTAGTATAAAAATAATAAAAGTTTACAATTAATAAGTAAAATAATTAAATTTCTATTAAAATAATGGGAACTTTTTTCTAATTTAAGAATCTAACTGTATGTCTGCACAACTTTGGGCCGATTGACAGTTATTAACAAAATAAGGAAAGGCCTTTAATGGGGGAGCAAGTAACAGACCAAGTATTAGTAGATCGCGTTCTTAATGGAGACAAAAACGCATTTAATTTACTTGTTGTTCGTTATCAAAATAAACTGGCTCATTTGGTTTCTCGTTATGTATTAGCGTCCGAAGTTCCTGATGTTGTGCAAGAGACTTTTATTAAGGCATATCGATCATTAAGTCTTTTTAAAGGTGAAAGTGTTTTTTACACATGGCTGTATCGAATTGCAGTTAATACAGCAAAAAACTACTTAACGTCTCAAGGACGACGGCCACCATCATCAGATATAGATGCTAGTGAAGCCGAAAGTTATGAAGGTGCAGATTCATTAAGAGATCTTGATAATCCTGAAAATTTAGCGCTTTCAGACGAAGTAAAAAAAACAGTATTTGCAACGATCGAAGCATTACCAGATGATTTAAAAACCGCAATTACATTGCGCGAAATCGAAGGGTTAAGCTACGAAGAAATCGCTCAAATCATGGATGTACCAGTTGGCACAGTGAGATCACGTATTTTTAGAGCTCGTGATGCAATTGATGAAAAAATTAAACCATTACTCAGTTAATGGCTACAAACAAATAATAAAGAGTAGTCATAAATTTAAGGTGTTTACTATGCAAATAGAACAGAAAGAGCAACTTTCATTACTTATGGATGGTGAGTTTACAAACGACCATATTGTTGATGAAGTATTAAATGATGAAAGTTTGCAATCATGCTGGCATCGTTACCATATTATCAGAGACACAATGCGAGGTGAATTACATAGTAGTTTATTAAATCATAGTAGTTCACTAAATTTAGATATCTCTAGTCAAATTGCACAAGCGATAGCAACTGAAGATTTATACAATCAACCAATTGATCAACCTAATATTGACACAACTACGCCACCAAAAGCTGAAAACCTAATTTGGATTCACGTTAAAGACTTTATTGGCAAAGTAAGCCAAGTTGGACTTGCAGCGTGTGTAACTCTTGGAATTATTGCAGGTGTACAATATAATCAAGGACAAACAAATAGTACCAGTGCAAGCCCTACATTAAATACAGTACCAGTTGGTGTAAGTGTGGCTCCTGTAGGTGGCATTCATCAACAAAACGATCAGCAATTACTTGAAAAACGACAATACGACAAAATTAGATTGCTTGTACAAGATTATGAATTGCAAAAAAGATTAAATGCACACTAATTTTAAATGAAATCGCTAAATTATTTCATCAAATATTTTATAAAACAGAGACGAAAAATAATATTCGCTCTGTTTTTTACATTTTTTTCAGTATCGATTTATGCCAACGATACAGAGGATGCCTTTGCGTTATTAAACAAAATGAATCACGCTGTACAAACGCAAGATTACCGCATTTACTTCGTATCTCAAGATAAAAATCAATATGTAACCACATTCGAATATAGCCATATGGGTGCGCCTGTAAAAGAAGATATTAATGCCTACTTGCGCTATCTAGAAGGCTCTGATAAAGAGATCATCTTACATAAAGGGATAACCAGTTACTTTCAGCCTAATAGTTCATCATTTTCTATCACTAGCTCACGAATTATCGAAGCTTTCCCTGACGTTGTTTATAATAATTTTAATGACCTTAAGGATGTTTACGACTTTATTTTTTTAGGAAAAGCAAGAACAGCTAATCGAAGCGCAAAACTAGTCAAAATCATAGCGAAAGAACAGGACCGTTATAGCTATGTAATTTGGATTGATGATGAAACCTTTTTACCCATTAGGATCGATTTATTAGATCAAAATAGCGATATCATTAATCAGATTAAAGTAATACAACTAGATAAAAATTTTGATAAGAAAGAACAGCTAGATTATATCAACAGCCGAAATTACCCAATCTTATTATCGATTGAAAAACAAAATAATGCCTTTGACCAATGGCGACTAGCTTGGTTACCTAAAGGATTTAAAGAAGTGGCTGCTTATAATTTGAATTTTTATAGTTCTGATATTGCTACTAAATTGTTTTCAGATGGTGTATTTTCATTTACGGTCAATATCTCATCTGAACAAGCTAAACAATCTAATCAGATTATTCAACAAGGTGGAAGGACTATTTTTTCAACCAACTTAGGTCATAAAAATATTATCATCATAGGTAATTTACCGCGTACTACAGTTGAACGTATTGCACAAAATATTGTTCAGAAATAAACGCAAACTTCTCGATAACGCTATGCTTAGTAGCGATAAAAGTGTAAAATGTTTCTCTTTCTGACTATGTAATTATTAGCAATATTGGTCATAACCAAAAGGCATTTTAGATAGTTAACCGTTAATAACCAAGATACTAATTATAATTTATTAATATGAATAAAAATATCCGCAATTTTTCAATTATTGCCCATATTGACCATGGTAAATCAACGCTTTCAGACCGCATAATACAAATTTGTGGTGGGCTTTCAGATCGTGAAATGGAAGCTCAAGTACTTGATTCAATGGATCTTGAGCGTGAACGTGGCATCACAATCAAAGCACAAAGTGTAACCCTTGATTATCATGCTAAAAATGGCGAAACATATCAGCTCAATTTTATTGACACACCAGGTCATGTTGACTTTTCTTATGAAGTGTCGCGCTCGCTAGCTGCTTGTGAAGGTGCGTTATTAGTTGTGGATGCGGGGCAAGGTGTTGAAGCACAAACGCTAGCAAACTGCTACACCGCGTTAGATATGGATCTTGAAGTTGTCCCTGTTCTAAACAAAATTGACTTACCTGCGGCTGAACCTGAGCGCGTTGCAGCCGAAATCGAAGATATTGTAGGTATTGATGCTAGCAACGCAGTGCGTTGCTCGGCAAAAACTGGCGTTGGCGTTGTTGATGTACTTGAGCAATTGGTCAGCGATATTCCACCACCAGAAGGTGACTCGACAGCACCATTGCAAGCACTTATTATCGATTCATGGTTTGATAATTATTTAGGTGTAGTTTCATTAATTCGCATTAAAAATGGTGAATTAAACAAAGGTGATAAGATCAAAGTAATGAGCACAGGTATGACTTATAACGTTGATCGACTTGGTATTTTTACCCCTAAGCAGATTGACAAGCAGTGCTTGCATTGTGGTGAAGTGGGTTGGGTTGTTTGTGCGATCAAAGATATACTAGGCGCGCCAGTGGGCGACACCTTAACTTTAGCAAAAGCACCTGCACAAAATCCATTACCTGGTTTCAAAAAGGTCAAACCACAAGTTTATGCTGGATTATTCCCAACCAGTTCTGACGATTACGAAGCTTTTCGTGATGCCCTTGGCAAATTAAGCCTAAATGATGCCTCATTGTTTTATGAGCCAGAAAATTCTGGAGCTTTAGGGTTTGGATTCCGTTGTGGTTTCCTTGGCTTATTACATATGGAAATTATTCAAGAACGCTTAGAGCGTGAATACAACCTTGATTTGATAACCACAGCACCAACGGTTGTTTATGAAGTACTAACTACATCAAATGACATTATCTACGTTGATAGCCCTGCCAAGTTACCAGCAGTAAATAACATTCAAGAATTACGCGAACCAATAGCAGAATGTAACATATTAGTTCCGCAAACTTATTTAGGCAACGTCATCACACTTTGTGTCGAAAAACGTGGTGTGCAAACCAATATGGTTTATCATGGCAATCAAGTTGCTTTAACGTACGAAATCCCAATGACCGAAGTTGTATTAGACTTTTTTGACAAACTAAAATCGACTTCGCGTGGGTATGCATCATTAGATTACAGTTTTAAACGATTCCAAGCTGCCGACATGGTAAGGTTAGATGTATTAATTAATGGTGAACGTGTTGACGCATTAGCCTTAATTACCCACAAAGACAATGCACCATATCGTGGACGAGAATTAGTTGAAAAAATGAAAGATCTTATTCCTCGTCAACTATTTGATATTGCCATACAAGCTGCTATCGGCAATCATGTCATAGCAAGATCAACGGTCAAACAACTACGCAAAAATGTATTAGCCAAATGCTATGGTGGCGATGTGAGTCGTAAAAAGAAACTTTTACAGAAGCAAAAAGAAGGTAAAAAGCGCATGAAACAAATAGGTAATGTCGAATTACCGCAAGAAGCCTTTTTAGCCATTTTGCATGTAGGAAAAGATTAACCAAGTAAAAACAAATCAATAAAAAGATTTATTTAAAGAGGGAAAAAAATGGCTGGAACATTTGCCATCATATTAACGCTAGCAACACTTATTACTGGTATCTTTTGGTTTTTAGAAAAATTCAAATGGAAACCAGCAAGACAACGTAAAGTTGAAGAAATCCGTACTCAAAGCAATGGCGAAGTTGATGGAAAGATACTTGCCGAAGTTGGTAAACCCAAAGTTTGGGTTGAAAATTTGGCATCGTTTTTTCCGGTATTGTTTGTTGTGTTTGTTATTCGTTCATTCATCTATGAACCGTTTCAAATTCCATCAGGATCAATGATGCAGACATTACTCATTGGCGACTTTATTGCGGTTGAAAAATTTTCTTATGGCATGCGAGATCCTATTACTAACACCGTCATCATTCCAACAGGACAACCACAACGTGGTGATGTTGCCGTATTTAAACACCCAAATGTTCCTCAAATGGATCTTATAAAGCGTGTTGTCGGCTTACCAGGTGACAAAATCGTCTATCTGGTAAAAGAAAAGCAAATTTTAATCTATCCTGCTTGCCAAGCAACAGATGCAAATTGCGAAGGGCAACAATCACAGCCGCTCAATTTGCATTACAGCGAACCAAGGCCAAGTAATTGGAAAGAGGTGCATGAACAGTTCAAGCCAAACCCTAATTTTTACACGCTAGAACAATATGCGGATAAAGGTATTGTCGATTCTCAGTCTATCATGACATTAAATATGAATATTCAACAAGAAACTCTTGGTGACACACCGCATAATATTCTAACCACTCAAGGTTCACAAGAAAATCCTAGCTATTTTTATCATCAGGATGGACAACCGATAGCCACTTGGGTTGTACCACAAGGTCATTATTTTATGATGGGTGACAACCGCGATAACAGTGGTGACAGTCGATACTTTGGTTTTGTTCCTGAAACCAATTTTGTTGGTAAAGCAACCGCAATTTGGATTAGCTTTGAAAAACAACCAAACGAATGGCCAACAGGAATCCGCTTTAGTCGTATTGGCGGTATACACTAATAGCTATAATTATGAAAAAATTTAGTCAAATTCAACAATCAATCGGCTATATATTTCAAGATACATCTCTACTTGAATTAGCCCTTACTCATCGAAGTGCTAATAAACTGCATAACGAACGTTTAGAGTTTTTAGGGGATTCTATTTTAAGTCTTGTCATAGCCGATGAACTTTATCACCGTTTTGTCAAACAAGATGAAGGCGATCTAAGCCAAATGCGCGCAACACTTGTTTGCGGGCAAACACTTGCCGAAATTGGTAAGGATTTTAAATTGGGCGATCACCTTATTTTAGGACAGGGTGAACTCAAAAGTGGTGGTTTTCGTCGCGAATCGATTATTTCTGATGCTGTAGAAGCCATAATCGGTGCCATTTATCTAGATAGCAACCTAGACACAGTTCGTTCACTTATCTTATCATGGTACCAAAGCCGCTTGACTCAAATTCAACCAGGTATTAAACAAAAAGATGCCAAAACAAGATTACAAGAATACTTACAAGGAATTCATCGTCCGCGCCCATGTTATTTAATTCTTGAAGTAACTGGCGATAACCACGAACAAGAATTCTTAATTCAATGTAAAATTGACAATGATAGCCATGAATATTTAGGTCGTGGCTTAAGTCGCCGAAAAGCAGAACAAGCTGCCGCACAAGAAGCACTTAACCAATTAGGTATAAAATGACAGAAACAACACAACATTGTGGATTTGTCGCCATTGTCGGGCGACCAAATGTAGGTAAATCAACGCTACTAAACCAATTGCTTGGTCAAAAAATTTCGATTACATCACGCAAAGCGCAAACGACCCGTCACCGAATTGTGGGTATTGACACGCAGGATAATGACCAAATTATCTATATCGACACCCCCGGACTTCATATTGAAGAAAAAAGAGCCATAAACCGCTTAATGAATCGTGCTGCAAGCAGCTCAATAGGGGATGTTGAACTCGTTATTTTTGTGGTTGAAGGCACACATTGGAATGACGACGACGAAATGGTCGCCAACAAACTCAAAGATTGCAAAAGCCTAGTTCTGTTAGTGATTAATAAAATTGACAACGTCACCGACAAAACACAATTATTACCACATATTCAAGCGATAAGCCAAAAAATTAACTTCCTTGATGTTGTGCCAATTAGCGCTGAAAAAGGAGAAGGTGTAGATATTATAAAAGATATCGTCAAAAAACACTTACCAGAAGGCGAACACCATTTCCCTGAAGATTATATTACCGACCGCTCGCAACGTTTTATGGCATCGGAAATCATCCGCGAAAAACTCATGCGCTTTTTAGGTGATGAATTACCTTATTCGGTAACAGTTGAGATCGAACAATTCAAAGTTGATGAACGTAACGGAATGTACCGAATTAATGGATTAATCTTAGTTGAACGCGATGGACAAAAGAAAATGGTCATCGGCAACAAAGGTGAAAAAATCAAAAAAATTGGTATTGAAGCGCGCAAAGACATGCAATCATTTTTCGACAATAAAGTCCATCTAGAGCTTTGGGTAAAAGTCAAAGCCGGCTGGGCAGATGACGAACGAGCATTGCGGAGTTTGGGTTATAGTGATGATTAAAGATCCTACTTGATTTTAGTTATTCATCAGGCATAAATATGCCTGATTTTTTTATTTTATTTCCTTCTTTTCGATGTTGTAAACAAAAGACTTAAGAATATTTATTTATCGCATTGAAAACTTTTCATATGATCTTTATGCGGGTATTTATCTAGATAGCCCCTAATTTGGATCAATCCTAATTTTACAAAACGATTTGTTAGCCTAATATCCTTATAGCATTGAATGTATTTATTCTGGTAATTGATGAGAATATCAAGGCACAGGCAAACACCAATTTATTAAAATGTGCAATAACCATCGTATTAATCAAAATACCCGAAACTAGTTAGCCTACAAACGAATGACAAAGTGAGACGGGCTTTAAATGACGTGTAAGAATCAACAAATATTTAGTGATTAAAAAGATAAAGAGCAAAATCTTTAACGATTTATTAATCGTTTATAGTATAGTTGAATTTTATAAAGTAATTTAAGTGAAAACGTCTTATGAGTTTTAGAGGATTATTCTAATCATGAAGTGTAAACAACTTAGCGTTTTCTTACATGTTATTTTTTATTCTTAGCAAAGGATATTTTGAATACAATTTATAATAAATAGTTTACATCAGTGAATCTTTAAATCAATTAGTAATTATATTATTTTATAGATGATAATATATTCGATGAATGTGCTATCTTACTATTACCATTTTAAATTTTCAGCCATCAAAATTAATTTATGAGGGGATGTGATATGCCATATAAAACACGTGAAGATTTACCTGATTCAGTACGCCATGTCTTGCCTGAACATGCGCAAGATATTTTTAAAGAAGCGTTTAATAGTGCAATTAAGGAATATCAAGATCCGCATAAACGGCGTGATAACAGTGCAGCAGAAACTATTGCTTTTAAAGTAGCTTGGGCTGCTGTCGAAAAGGTTTATCACAAAGGTGAAGATGGTAAATGGCTAGCTAAATAGATATTTAAATGGTTTAAATTGAGCAACACAGCTTAACATTTTGAAAAACATTATGAGTCAGGACACTTTATTGTATCAGATCCAAAAGTCCCTCGTACAGGTGGTGTGATTATTTGTCGTGCTGAGAATAAAGAGCAAGCGTTAGCAATATTGTAAAAAGATCCATTCTATATTCAGCAAATTGGCAAGTATGACATTATTGAGTTTGTGCCATCGAAATATGCCGATGGGTTTGAAGAATTTATTTAAAAGTTAACTTCAAATATTTAAAGTTTATCATTCATTTTTGTGATATTTATCGCATTTCGGTAAATATCACAAAAAGCTGCACATTTCACTAATAACCTTTCCTACTCAAATATACTTATATTTTTCCTGATCAATACGGAAAAAGTTGGTTAGTAATTCTATTTTTTTCCTTTTATGCTAAATTTGAATTATCAATAAACACAGGTACTTAATTATGAAAAATAGAGGATTACCAAAAGATTTTTTGTGGGGTGGTGCTGTTGCTGCTCACCAATTAGAAGGTGCTTGGCAAGTTGGTGGAAAAGGAATAAGTGTCGCTGATGTGATGACTGTTGGTTCACCAAAAAGTTATCGTAAAATTACTGAAGGTGTTATTGACGGTGAATATTACCCTAATCATGAAGCTATTGATTTTTACCATCATTATAAAGATGATATTAAGTTATTTGCTGAAATGGGTTTTAAATGTTTTCGTACTTCTATTGCTTGGACTCGTATCTTTCCAAAAGGTGATGAACTTGCACCAAATGAAGATGGGTTAAAATTTTATGATGATCTTTTTGATGAATGCTTAAAATACAATATTGAGCCAGTTGTTACACTTTCTCATTTTGAATTACCTTATTACCTTGTTACTGAGTATGGTGGATTCCGTAATCGTAAATTAATTGATTTTTTTGTCCGTTTTGCAGAGGTATGTTTTGATCGTTATAAGAATAAAGTCAAATATTGGATGACTTTTAACGAAATCAATAATCAAGCTAACTTTAATGAAGATTTTGCACCGTTTACTAACTCAGGTATTTTCTATAAGCAAAGCGACGATCGCGAGCAGATTATGTATCAAGCTGCACATTATGAATTAGTTGCTAGTGCTAAAGCGGTACAAATTGGTCATGCTATTAATCCTGATTTTGAAATAGGCTGTATGTTGGCGATGATCCCTATCTATCCAGAGACTTGTAAACCAGGTGATATTCTAATGGCACAAAAGGCGATGGAGCGTAAATATTTTTTTGGTGATGTTCATGTTCATGGAGAGTATCCAAACCATATTAAAAATTATTGGCAACGTAAAGATTTTAAACTTGATATCACCAATCAAGATCTTGAGATCTTGAAAAATGGAACAGTTGATTACATTGGCTTTAGCTATTACATGTCTAATGCAATTAGGAAAAAAGAAGATAATGAAAGCTATGAATATAACGAAAAAACCGATCTGATCGGCAATCAATATGTTAAAAAATCAGATTGGGGTTGGCAAATCGATCCTGAGGGACTTCGCTATACACTTAATTGGTTAACTGATATGTATCGTTTACCGCTTTTCATAGTTGAAAATGGTTTTGGCGCCTACGATAAAATCGAAGCTGATGGTAGCGTGCACGATGCTTACCGTATTGATTATCTGCGTGAACATATTAAACAAATGAAACTTGCTGTTGAAGAAGATGGTGTTGATTTGATGGGATACACTCCTTGGGGATGTATTGATCTTGTTTCAGCTGGGACAGGTGAAATGGAAAAACGTTATAGATTTATCTATGTTGATAAAGATAACAAAGGTAACGGTTCACTAAAACGTAGCCGCAAAGCCTCATTCGCATGGTTTAAAAGAGTGATTGAGTCTAATGGCGAAGTCTTATAAAGCATAACTATTTTTAGGGGAATTTATGAAAAAAGCATTAATCATTTGTGCGGCAGGTATGTCATCATCATTAATGGCTAAAAAAGTAACAGAATATTTTGCTAGCAAAGATAAAACAATTTTGGTTGATGCTGTCTCGGCAACCGAAGGCGGAAATATGATTCAAAGTAGTGATTTTTCACTCTTTTTAATTAGCCCGCAAACTATGATGATGCTTGATAAATTTAAAAAATTGGGGGAAGAAGTCGGTAAGCCTGTTGTGAGTATTCCTTTTCAGGCTTATATACCCGTTCAATCAGGCATTGAACAATTGGCTAAGTTAGTAGAGGAGAATATAAACTAATTTAAATCAATATATATCGGCTTTAGCGATATGATTTGGCGTTGTGAATAGATTATTTAAATATGGTATGTCCACACTTTTTAGTACCAAAAAGATAAGGTCATCGATTTCTTTTGTATTCAATCGGCGACTGGTAATTTAATGTTGAATGAAGTCGATTATAATTAAACCAATCCACATAGTGATTAAATTCCAATTTAAGTTGCGCCAGTGAATCAAAAATAGTATTTGACACAAATTCTGTTTTCACTGCTTTGAATGTGCTTTCTGCAATTGCGTTATCATAGGGGCAGCCTTTGCGACTTAAGGACCGTTTAATTCCAAATGCTGTTAAACATTCATCAATCAAATGATTATCAAACTCTTTTCCTCTATCAGAATGAAACAACTCAATCG